>JAAEZL010000133.1 GCA_018222875.1 Algicola sp. | reverse complement strand
GTCTTACAATTGGTTAAAATATGTCGTTTATAAATCAACAGGTGGCGAAAAAGTGGCTGCTTTTATTATTCCTGAAAACGAAAGTGAAATTGAAGAAAAAAATTATAAAATTCCAATGGATTATTTAATTGAAAAATTATTTAAAGAAAATCCAAATGCTGAAAGTTTTGAACTGCATTACCCTAAAACAGCTGACGAAAGTATTTACGTAGAAGTATCTAACAGTAAAGGATTGTATTATGATTCTGATTTTAGATTTTTCGACCAAAACACGCTACAGGAAATTGAAACACCAAGTATTTACGGAAAGTACGAAAATGCGAAAGTGGCGGACAAAATTCAGCGAATGAATTACGACATACACATTGGAGCAATTGGCGGAATTGCGGGAAAAATCATTGCGTTTTTGGTTAGCTTACTAACTGCAAGTTTACCAGTAACCGGAGTTTTATTGTGGTACGGCCGGAATTACAAAAAGAAAAAAGTTATAAAAAGCATTAAAGTGTAGTACATAAATTACCATTACACACACATTTACTCCAACGCTACACCCAAATAAAAAGAGTGTTTATTGCATCGCAGAAGAAACATTTGAGAAGAGAACTTTTGAGTAAGTTAGTTACATATCTAATATAGCTTGTGCTATCTTAAATTTTGACGAACCATAAGCATAACGTAAATACATCAATAGCATATATAATGTTAAAATCAAATGTCTGGGGAATAACTACTGTGTACAACAATGTAAAAAATGTCTACTTAAAGCTTTTGAGAGGCCTATGGGTAGCTGTAAAGTGGACCAAATTTTTACTTTTGTGTATTTAAAAAAGCACTGTAAATAAGCGATCACTATACTTTTTACAATTCTATTTTCAGTACAAAGTTTTGGACAAATTCAAATTGAAACTCAAAAAGGTGAAACTTTTTCTAACAACTAATTTGATACAGATATCTTCTATTTTGTTCATCATACTTTTGCTGATGTATTTTACAAGACTAATTTATATAAACAGCTAAGTAATGATGAAATGCATAACATTTTGGAGAATGCATATTTCAGAATAACTGATTATTAAACCTGAAAATGGACATGATGCTAGAATAGTATTATACTGGCTACTCAATGGTGATTAATTGAATGCTGACGAATCATTAAAAAATGAAACAACATTTGTAATCCAAGCAAATCAATTCTTAAGGGATATGCTGAGAATGTAAACTTGGCAAATACAGAGTTTGAAATGATAAAGTGGTTTATTAACTAGAGTTGACAAAGAACTGAGTTAAAAAACAAACCTTTTTAAGCACGTATAGACATAAAATTCTCATCATAAGGCAAACCTGATTTTGCAATGGCAAATGCCTGTTTTAGAATTTTGTTTGCAACAGCAATCAGTGCTAATTTTTTACTCTTTCCTTTAGCAACTATTCTCTCGTACAACTCCTTGCAAGCTTTGTTATATTTACTTGCTGAAAATGCACATAAAAACAGTAAGTTCCTCAGCTTCTTATTCCCAATTTTACTAATTCTGCTCCGACCTCTTATACTACTTCCCGATTCTCTTATCGTTGGTGTAATTCCAACATAGGAACACAGCTGTTTGGCGTTTTCGAATTTTCTGAAACCATCGGTAACAACTATTAAAAACAAAGCGGTCTTTGTACCTAATCCTGGAATACTCTTTAACAGATTCAACTGATCGTGCTGGTCTTGTTTGACTAATTCAAGAAGTCGAGTTTCTAATCCACTTATTTCACTGTCCAAATGCTTCAAATTACGCTTTAGCGATACGTAAACAAACCGAGAAGGTTTACCTAAGGACTCTTCACCCTTAATCTTGATCTTAGTCGCTGTTCGTTGCTTTACGTAAATATCCAATAAGCTAAATAGTTGATGACACTCAGCCTGCACATCGGTCAGTGCATTGTACAAGGGTACTTTGTTCTGAAATCCATACTCGAAAATAGCTTTGGCATCACTTTTATCAGTCTTTATTTTGGCCAACCGCATCTGAATAAAACGTTTTACCGACAATGGGTTTACAACAGAAACAGCAATCTCTTTTTTGTAGAGATATTGTGCCAATCGGTAATGATAGTAACCTGTAGCTTCCATTATCACAAGAGCGTGCTCAGGTAATTCTCTTAATAGCAATTTGAAGCCATTTTCATCATTCGCAAACTGTTTGTAACCATTGCCCAAACTGTAAACATCAAACACTTTCTTACTGATGTCTATACCATAAATTTCATTATCTTTATTCAAAAGAACTGTTTTTGGAAAGGACATTCTACTTGCACACCAACCACTTTAAATTGAGCTCTAATGGCTCACAGAACTGAAAGATATTTAAGTAGAAAAGAGAAGGGATCATCATTGTTGTCGAAGTCATAGCTTCACCGTGTACACTAATCTTAGTCCTCTCTTTTGTTCTTTCTGATTAATCAGGTAAATTTAATTGATTGTAAACTTAAGACGTGTATATTTTATGCTAACTTTATAATTAAATCAAAATGAAATAGTGATTAATGCATACGAATACTTTAAAAATCATCCAAAATTCAACAAGCTTGTTGGAAATGATTTCTTATTTGTAGAATATAAATGTCCTATCAATATTGAAGAGTATCAGTTGTGGATTGAAAATCATTTAATTACTTATGTCATTAGCGGAAAAAAGGATTGGATCACCTCAAAAAAAACTCACACGCTTAGTGCTGGAGATGCCCTCTTTGTTAGAAAAGGTGTTTATACTACAAGACAATATTTAGAAAGTGAGTATTGCGTAATGCTGTTTTTTATAAATGACAATTTTATACAAGAGTTTATTTCAGAGAATTCAATTTTTAAAAATAATTTCAATCACAAGAAAGAGCATAATCAAATTTTCGAAATTACTACTAATGACGTATTTAAAACATTAATAGTAAGTATATTCCAATATTTAAAGCAAGGCGAAGAAATTCCGAAAGAATTAGTAGAAATTAAATTCAAAGAATTACTCTTTAATATTGTTCTTAACTCAAGTAATAAAAAATTACTATCGTTCTTCAATTCAATAAACCAAAACGCTAAAACTAATATTGAAAATATAATGACAGAAAATTTTCAATACGATTTAAAAATAGCCGATTTTGCTAAAATTTATGGAAAAAGTCTATCCTCATTTAAACGTGAATTTACAGAATGTTTTAACACTACACCAGGCAAATGGTTAATCAATAAAAGATTAAATCACTCCAAAATGTTGTTGCTAAGTACAAATCTAACTGTAAGTGAAATAGGTTATGAATCTGGTTTTAAAAACAATTCTCATTTTATTAAATCATTTAAACTAAAATTTAAATTACCTCCAAATCAATTCAAATCCATACATCTAAGTAAATAATATTTCTACAACGTATGTTGAACCTTAGAACACACTTTTTGGATTTTTAAGCAAACTAAAGACGTTTCTTTTAGTTGATTTTTGTCTTACAACAAAAAAACTAACTGAAATGAAAAAATCACTCATCTTTATTTATGGAATTTTAGCCTATTGTGTATTTCTATTTTCATTTTTATATGCCATTGGATTTGTAGGGAATATTATTGTACCAAAATCAATAGACTCTGGTACTGAAACCACTTTATTTTCATCCGTACTTATTAATGTTATATTATTAAGTGTTTTTGCATTACAGCATAGTGTAATGGCTCGTCCTGCATTTAAAAAATGGTTTATCTCAATTATTAGTCCAGCAATAGAACGAAGCACTTATATACTTTTATCAAGTTTATGTCTGCTTTTAATATACTGGCAATGGCAACCAATAACCACGATTGTCTGGGAAGCAGAAAATGAAATTGTCATTTTTATTCTTAAAGTATTATTCTATCTTGGTTGGCTTATCGTTCTTCTATCAACATTTATGATTAATCATTTCGAGCTTTTTGGATTAGCTCAAATTTTCGATAACTTAAAAAATAAACAAACTCCAAACCCAAAATTTCAAACCAACTATTTATATAAAATTGTTAGACATCCAATCATGCTAGGTTTTATAGTTGCATTTTGGGCAACACCAAGTATGACTGTCGGACACCTACTATTTACCCTTGTTACAACTATCTATATTTTCGTAGCAGTAAAATATTTAGAGGAAAAAGACCTTCGAAAATTTATTGGAGAGAACTATGAGACTTATCAAAAAGAAGTACCTATGATTCTTCCTTTTACTAAAAAACGGAGATGAATTTAGTGAAAACTATGCCTCACAACGCTGTTGCCAACTGGTTTTTTATTTTGAATAAGCGCCTGAAGAATATGTCAGTTCATAACTATGAGTGTAGATTTCAAAAACAATTCCAAATGGGTCTTCAACATAGCACATTTTAAAAGGCTTGTCATTAGGATAGTATTCCCTGATTGGCATTCTTTGCTTTCCTCCATAAGTCAAAATTTTATCAATTAGTTCTTCAATATTTGGGTCTTGTACACAAAAATGAAACAGACCAGTATTGAAAGGGTTAAATTCAGGAGCTTCTTTAATACCGTTCGGAAAGGAAAATAATTCAATTCCAATTCCGTCTGAAGTTGCTAGATGTGCAATTTCGAATTCAGTCCAATCGTTTCCAAAAACGTCAATACACATTTGACCAATAGCAGTTTCCTTTTCCTTTTTAACTTTTGAAGGTTCCATAATTATGTACCAGCCCATTACTTCTGAATAGAATTTTACGGCTTCTATTATATCTGGGACTGTTATACCAATATGTGAAAATGATTTTGGATAATTTTTATTAGTTGTCATAAGTTAAATTTTAGAGTGCAAAATTAATCTATATGTACCCAATCAGCAATGAATTACCAAAAAGTGGCATAGTTACCAAAACGAGTAAATTATAGATAATCAATAATAAAATGTTTAATTTTAAATAAAGGCACTAGTTGTCCTTAAATTATAAAATGCATTCATAGCCTTCATTGTTTCAATAGGAAAATAAAACACGAATTGACAAAATGATGAAAAATTGCTCATGAAAATTCAGGTAAAACTTAACAACAGACCACGTAAAAATATTGATTATACAGTTTCTAAAGAAATCGTGGAGTCTGAACTAAAAAATATAGCTTAGTATTATCTAAAAAAAGCAACATTTGTTACGTTAGAACCTTGAACACAAAACACTTACTTGGAATATTTCTCAACCACAGAATCACCCCAATCCGCAATAGATTGAATTAACGGAATTAAGGTTTTTCCGAAATCAGTTAAGGAATATTCGACTTTTAAAGGAGGTTTTGAAGTGTAAACGGTTCTTTTAATCAAACCATCTTCTTCCAATGCCTTTAGTTGTAGACTCAACGTTCTTTCGGTAACTGATGGCATTTCCTTTCTAAGCTCATTGTAGCGAAGCGAGTTGCCCATTAAATGATATAAGATTACTGTTTTCCATTTACCTCCAATAATTCCCATGGTTAAACTAGCGCAACACGGATATTCCTTTCCTCTGAAATTAAGCGTTTTTAGTTCTGTTGTTTCCATAAACTTTATACTATCATTTTTGACCGTTATTGCAAATATATAATACTATACTTAAGTTTGCAACTATAAAAAGTATAGTAATTAAAAACAATAAGATATGAAAGCAATGGTATTGAATGAATATGGTGAAAACGCAACCTTTACATCCCAAAATGTAGAAAAACCAACTTTGAAAGATGGAGAAGTATTAATTAAAATTTCTGCGTCGAGTATAAACACTGTAGATACAATGATTAAAAGCATGGGTAAAGATTTGCCTTTCTCACCTGAAAACCCAGCTATTTTAGGTATGGATCTTGCCGGAACAATTGAAGAAGTTGGAGATGGAGTCACTGAATTTTCTGTAGGCGACGACGTATACGGTTGTGTTGGTGGCTTGGCAAATTTACAAGGAACATTAGCAGATTATATAGCTGCGGATAGCAAACTAATTGCACGAAAAGCTAAAAATTTAACTATGAAAGAAGCTGCTTCACTTCCTTTGGTTGGAATAACAGCTTACGAAGGTTTAATTCGTGCAAATATTAAAAGCGGACAGAAAGTTTTAGTACACGGTGGAACTGGTGGTGTTGGACACGTTGCAGTGCAGTTAGCGAAACATTTTGGTGCTGATGTTTACACAACTATTAGTAGTGAGAAACAAGCAGAAATTGTCAAATCTTATGGCGCAAAATCCATAAATTATAAATCAGAATCAGTTGAAGATTATGTAAAGAAACATACTAATGGAGCAGGTTTTGATGTCGTATATGATACAGTTGGTGGAGAAAACATGCTTAAATCTTTTGAAGCAGCTGCATTAAATGGTCAAGTTGCAACTACAGTTTCGTTATGTGAAATAGATTTAAGTACAATGCATTTTAAAGGGTTATCTCTACACGTTGTATTTATGCTTATCCCAATGTTACATAATTTCAAGAGAGAACAACATGGAGAAATTTTACGCAACATTACTAAAATTGCCGAAGCTGGAGATTTAAAACCATTACTAGATGAACAACAGTTTTCTATAGAAAATGTGGGAGAGGCTTATGCGAGATTAGAAAGTGGAAACGCAATCGGAAAAGTAGTTGTAGAACATTAAAAAAAATATTATGAATTTAAACAAAGTACATCTAACGTTTATCGCTTCAATTTTGTTTTTGGTTTCTTGCAAAGAAAGTAATAAAACCAATATTGAAGTAGAAAAAAGTAGTTTTGAAGAGATAGAAAACCCAACCAATAAAGTGCTGTTAAGCTCTGAAATTAAGTGGGAAAAATTAAATCCTGCAAGAGGAGACCAAAGTCCACAAGCTGGAACCATTTGGGGAGATCGAAATGCAGAAGTAGCTACTGGGTTTTTAGCAAAATTTGTTGATGGATTTTCATCACCACCTCATATTCATAATGCAACTTACAGAGCTGTTGTTATTAAGGGAAGTATCCATAATGACGATCCAGAAGCTACAACCATGTGGTTGACACCAGGTAGTTTTTGGACACAACCCAAAGGAGAATCGCATATTACCTCTGCTAAAGGCAATGAAAATTTAGCTCTGGTAGAAATAGACAAAGGACCATATTTGGTTCAACCCATTGATGAAGCATTTGACAGCGGAGAGCGACCAATAAATATAGATGCTTCAAATGTAGTATGGTTAAACAGTAAAAAGACAAATTGGATTGATTCTAGTAGCAGTGCTAAAATAAGTTTTCTGTGGGAAGCTAATGGTTCTAAAGGACTTTTTGTAAAGATTC
>JAAEZL010000132.1 GCA_018222875.1 Algicola sp. | reverse complement strand
TTCCTGGTTCAATCCTTGTGTCTCCGAAAAGCATTGGTACGTAAATAGTTAGCTCTGGAGCTTCATTGGCTCCAGTTCTCCATACTTTTCCTGGAGGTGCAAGTTCCCAAATTGTGCGACCTTTAAGTACAGGTCTGCTGTAGATAATTTTGATAAGTTTGTTTGAATCATCATATTCTGATGGAAATGCAGCAGCATCCATCGGACTTTTATCTAATTCTGTAAATTTTTGAGCATTAGAATTGAAAGAAATAAGCATAGTAACGGTTAATGCTATAGTTGAAATAAATGTCGATACTTTCATAAGTGTTTGTATTTTTTAATTGGAAACCATTCAATAAAAATAGTTTGATAAATGTCGGAATTAGTTGTCAAACTTTACAATAAAATCTTATTTCTTTATAAATTTTAAAGACGATCGCCCAGAATTATTATGAAAATCTATAAAATATCCTCCTGAAGCTAAATCTGAAACATTAAACCTGTAATCTTTCAACGTCATTTGCGTAATGATGTCACGAGATAATTGTTTTATGAATTTTCCGTTGATGTCATACAACTCAATCAGGATATTATCATTACTTTCAAAATTAATCGAAAACTCTAAATAAGTGTCTACAGGGTTTTCAAATAGTTTTATGTCTAAATGCTGATACTTTCCGTGTGAAAAATCTTCAACACCTAACGTATCATCTGTATATTTGTAAACTGTAGTTCCGGCAGCATAGGCAGTTGTAGCGTTAATAATAAAAATTCGATTTAAATTATTACCAACATTTAAATCATTCCAGGTTAAACCACCATCTAAAGTTTCCTGAAAACCTGTAGTGTGTCCACCCATCCAACCATGGTTTTCAGTGATAAAACCTACGGCCTGAATTTCAGTTTCAACAGATTCAAAGTCTAGCCAGTTAACTCCACCATCAACAGATTTAATTAATTTTCCATTATTTGGCGCTACAGAAGATACTGCTCCAAACATGACTGCATCATTTCCTGGAAGTGTTTGTAATTTCCAAACATATTCTCCGCTTACATTAGTATTGTAAATTTCTGTCCATGTTAATCCACCATCTGTCGTTTTTAAAATGATACCTCCATTTGAGTCTCTTCCTGCTGCAAATCCTGTTAATTCATCTAAAAATAAAATTTCAACTAAAGCATTGGCATGATTAGTCATATCTGTAAATGTCCAGGTGTTTCCGCTATCAGTAGATTTTATAATGTGAGCCGGATTAAAATAAGCACCACAACCATATACTGTTGAAGTTCCAACAGTGTTTAATCCGCAAATAGCATTAGGATTGGGAGAAATGTTAGTTACCTCAGTCCAGTTTACACCTCCATCTATGGTTTTAAATACAGTTCCATTTAAAGTACCAATAAAACCAATGTCTTCATTTAAAAATTCAATATTTCTAAAATAATAATTACCAGGAATATCTGTTTCATTGAGTTGTTCAGTCCAGTTTAAACCACCATCAGTAGTTTTATAAACAGCAGCATAAAAACCGTTTGCGGCCCATCCTACATTTTCATTTAAGAAAAAAACATCATCAAAGCGTTGACCGTTTGGATTAGAATATATATTAGGAGCTGGTTGCCAGGTAGATTGAGCACTAATGCTAATGCTGAATAACAGAATGGCTAATTTTACTAATTTCATGCACTTATTTTTACTTTCATATTACAAAGTTAAGAATCTGTTTTTTGGCTTCAGAATTATTATCAATACTAAAAAGCTGTTTTTAGTTACAATATGTAAGTTAAATAACTATATATGTTTTAAATAATAAACTTATAATTCATATTTGTATCCTATTAATAATTTAAAAAGCAAATTTAGTTATGTGTGGAATTGTATGTGCGTTTGATCTAAAACAGAAATCAGAAGACTTAAGGCCTCAATTACTTGAGATGGCAAAACGCATTCGTCATCGTGGTCCGGATTGGAGTGGAATATATAGTGATGATAAAGCAATTATGGCTCATGAGCGATTGGCTATTGTTGATCCTGCTTCAGGGAAACAGCCATTATTTAGTCAGGATAAAACATTAATTTTAGCTGCTAATGGTGAAATTTATAACCATCGTGAATTGCGTAAGCAGTTTCCAGCATATCAATTTCAAACTGAAAGTGACTGTGAAGTGATTTTAGCGTTGTATAAAGACAAAGGGGTTGAATTTGTTGATGAACTTAATGGTATTTTTGGTTTTGCTATTTATGATGTCGAAAAAGATGAGTACTTCATTGCTCGAGATCACATGGGAATTATTCCGTTATATATTGGTTGGGATCAAAACGGAACATTTTATGTCGCTTCAGAATTAAAAGCTTTAGAAGGTGTCTGTACTAAAATAGAGCTGTTTCCTCCAGGACATTATATGAGTAGCAAAAATGGAAAATTTGTGCAATGGTACAAACGTGATTGGACAGATTATGAAGCTGTCAAAGACAACGAAACAAGCATCGCTAAAGTTAAGGAAGCTCTTGAAGCAGCAGTTCACAGACAATTAATGAGTGACGTACCTTATGGTGTATTATTATCTGGTGGATTAGATTCGTCTATTACATCTGCTATAGCAAAAAAATATGCTCAAAAGCGTATTGAATCAGACGACCAATCTGAAGCCTGGTGGCCACAATTACATAGTTTTTCTGTAGGATTAGAAGGTTCGCCAGACTTGGCAGCAGCACAAAAAGTAGCAAACCATATTGGAACAGTTCATCACGAAATAAAATTCACCATTCAGGAAGGTTTAGATGCGATTAAAGATGTCATTTATAACCTCGAAACCTACGATATCACAACAATTCGAGCCAGTACACCAATGTATTTAATGGCTCGTGTCATAAAATCTATGGGAATTAAAATGGTATTGTCGGGAGAAGGAGCAGATGAATTGTTTGGAGGTTATTTGTATTTTCATAAAGCACCAAATGCTCAGGAGTTCCATGAGGAAACTGTTAGAAAACTCAGCAAACTCCACATGTACGATTGTTTAAGAGCTAACAAAAGTTTGGCAGCTTGGGGAATTGAAGGACGTGTGCCGTTTCTGGATAAAGAATTTATGGATGTAGCTATGAGCATTAATCCACGAGATAAAATGATTAATGGAGAGCGTATGGAGAAATGGGTCTTGCGAAAAGCATTTGAAGATATGTTGCCTGAAAGTGTAGCCTGGAGGCAAAAGGAGCAATTTAGCGATGGCGTAGGTTATAGTTGGATTGACACCTTAAAAGAAGTTGTAAATAGTGAAGTTTCTGATGAGCAATTGGCAAATGCGCAATATAAATTTCCATTGCAAACACCTACAAATAAAGAAGAGTTTTATTATCGAACTATATTTTCAGAACATTTTCCTAGTGATGCAGCTGCGTTAAGCGTTCCTCAAGAAGCGAGTGTTGCTTGTAGTACCCAAATTGCATTAGAATGGGATGAAGCTTTTAAAAACATGAATGATCCATCAGGCAGAGCTGTAGCAAAAGTGCATGAGGATGCTTATGAAAAAGCCTAAAAAAACTCTTTTGAACTGCTAAAAATGTAATCAAAATCTCGCCTCTGTGAGATTTTGTGTTTTTAGCGCTTTTCCTGAGATGTTAAAAAACACGAAAATCCATTTTAAGCTACTTTTTAGACGATTTAAGGCACTTTTAAGTAATTAACAAATGTTGATAATTATTGCTTTCAACCGATAAAATACTTTTAAAAACGGTCTTATTTTCTTATCTTTGTTTGTGTTCAAAAGGATGCTCAATGCATCTTTTTTTATGCGACGTATAATCCAGAATTATATGAAAAGCTACTAACTAGATATTTGAAAGTAAATTAAAATTTATGAGCGAGAAAAGAGAAGAGTTTAATAAGGATAATTATTCAGCAGATAGTATTCAGGCTTTAGAAGGCATGGAGCATGTTCGTATGCGTCCATCCATGTATATTGGTGATGTTGGCACACGTGGTTTGCACCATTTGGTATATGAAGTTGTAGATAACTCCATTGATGAGGCTTTAGCTGGTCATTGCGATAATATCACAGTAACAATCAATGAAGATAATTCGATTACGACTGAAGATGATGGTCGTGGGATTCCCGTAGATCTTCATAAAAAGGAAGGAGTGTCTGCACTCGAAGTTGTGATGACTAAAATTGGAGCAGGTGGTAAATTCGACAAAGATTCTTATAAGGTTTCTGGAGGATTACATGGTGTTGGTGTGAGTTGTGTGAATGCATTATCTGAGCATCTAAAAGCTACGGTTTACAGAAAAGGAGATATTTGGGAGCAAGAATATGAGCGAGGTAAAGCCATGTATCCTGTAAAAAAGGTTGGTGATACAGATAAACGAGGGACTATAGTTACCTTCAAACCAGATCCAACAATATTTACTCAAACTTTAGAATATAGTTACGATACTCTTGCAAGTCGTTTACGTGAATTAGCCTATTTAAATAAGGGAATCACAATTCATTTAGTAGACAGGCGTACCAAAAAGGAAGATGGTGAATTTGAAGGAGAAACATTTCATTCTGAAGAAGGTTTAAAAGAATTTATAAAATTCTTAGACGGAAATCGTGAACCGCTTATGAAAGATGTTATTGCTTTTGAAGGTGAGAAAAACGGAGTTCCTGTTGAAGTTGCAATGATTTACAACACGTCGTATGCTGAAAATTTACATTCCTATGTAAACAATATCAATACGCATGAAGGAGGAACACACCTGTCAGGTTTCAGAAGGGGATTAACACATACCTTGAAGAAATATGCCGATTCATCAGGTATGTTAGACAAGCTAAAATTCGATATTCAGGGAGATGATTTCCGTGAAGGACTAACTGCTATTATTTCTGTGAAAGTTCAGGAGCCTCAGTTTGAAGGTCAGACTAAAACGAAACTGGGTAACAGAGAAGTGTCTGCTTCTGTAAGTCAGGCTGTCTCTGAAATGCTTACCGATTATCTCGAAGAGCATCCAGATGATGCAAAAACAATTGTACAAAAGGTCATCCTTGCTGCTCAGGCACGTCATGCTGCTCAAAAAGCACGTGATATGGTTCAGCGTAAAACGGTTATGAGCATTGGTGGCTTACCTGGAAAATTAAGTGATTGCTCTGAGCAAGATCCATCAAAATGTGAAGTATTCCTTGTTGAGGGAGATTCGGCAGGTGGAACTGCAAAACAAGGTCGTGACAGAGCATTTCAAGCCATTCTTCCACTTCGTGGAAAAATATTGAATGTTGAAAAAGCAATGACGCATAAAGTGTTTGAAAATGAGGAGATTAAAAATATTTTTACGGCACTTGGTGTTACCATTGGTACTGAAGAAGATAGTAAAGCGTTAAACTTATCTAAGTTGCGTTATCATAAAGTAGTGATTATGTGTGATGCCGATATTGATGGTAGTCATATTGCAACTCTTATTTTGACCTTCTTCTTCAGATATATGAAAGAACTTATCGAAAACGGACATATTTATATCGCGACACCTCCTTTATATTTAATTAAAAAAGGAGCGAAAAAGCAGTATGCGTGGAGTGATAAAGAACGTGATACGATTTTAGCTGAGTATGGAGAAAACGCTAAAATTCAACGCTATAAAGGTCTTGGAGAAATGAACGCTGAACAGTTGTGGGATACAACGATGAATCCTGAATTTAGAACCATGCGTTTAGTTCAGATTGATAACGGAGGAGAAGCCGATCGTATTTTCTCAATGTTAATGGGAGATGAGGTGCCACCTCGTAGAGAATTCATTGAAAAGAATGCAATTTATGCTAATATTGATGCGTAAATAAAAATATGGCTTCACTGTAATTGATGAAGATTAAAACTAAAGCAACTACCAACATGATGTAGTTGCTTTTTCTTTTTTATACTGTGATTATTACAAATCTGAAATTGAAATTCTTTGGTTTCAATACCTACTGAATTTTAGTCGTATTTAATAGTGTTTCATTAAGAATTAACTTCTCTTTTTGATTACGTGTAAATTGATTTATTCAAAAAAGAGTACAGCGTACGATTTTATCTTGAGCTTTTTACTTTCATACTATGAATATTCGTATTATTGCAGTCGCATTTATTATTCTAATTAATAATACCAAATTATATTTTCAAATATGAAAAAAATATTTCTTTTATTAGTTTCAGTCGTTTTACTAGGATGTAGTAGCGATAGTGATTCTAACGACAATCCGGAAACAGCTTGCGGAACAGCTACAATTACAAATGTTTCTCAGAATTTTGAAACGCTTACTGTATCATGGCAATCCCAAGGAAATTTCAATTACTTCGAAATTGGTTACGATGCAAGTGGTAACTTAAATGGTCAAGTAAATTCTAATACTACATTTAACTATTCTTTTACATCAACTAATAATTCAATAGCTACAGAAGTTTTAGATGCTGAATCCATAAATTTCTTTGTTCAAGAGAATGAAACTTTCAGCTTTTACATAAGAGCACAATGTGTCAATGGTCAATTCACAGATTGGCAAGGACCGTTCGTATTACAATTAAATGAAGTTTGCAGTAAACCGGAAAACTTAAATGTTTTTGGTGATGAGTTAGATTGGGAATTCAATAGTTTTAGTATAAATGCTTCATACTTTCAGGTCGAGTATGGTTTGCAAGGGTTTTCAACAGGTACTGGAACACAAATAACTACAAATGACGAATATGTGGTTGGGTTAGCCATGGAACAAGGAAATATATACGATTTTTATGTGAGAGCTTTTTGTGAAAATAATGTAGGTTGGAGTGATTGGGCTGGTCCAGTAAGTTATTTTGCTGATCAAGACTATAACTTGTGCAATCCACCTTCGAATGTTCAGTATTTTATTGAATACATAACAGGTAGTTCAGCTGGTGTTCGTTTTGAATGGGATTATAATGGTGAAACCCAATTTGAACATGTTCTGGTGTCTAACAATGGTAATCCTGATAATGGAACAATAAGTTCCAGTGATACTTTTGGTTGGCCAGTATATACAGGATTAAGCACATTTGCTGATTATGATTTTTACGTAAGAGGTGTTTGTAATGATGGAACACGAACGGTATGGGTTGGCCCATTAAATGTAAATCCATAATTGCAAATAATTAAATTATAGAAAATTAAAAGCAGCTGCATATATAATGTAGCTGCTTTTTTTTTGATATATTTTGGTAGAATAGGTATTGAAATAAAACGATTGAAAGCAATTTTTAACTATATAATGCGTTTTTATTAGTGTATTTATTTAATTTTAAATGCAAATGTAACCTACAATACGATGAGAAAAATACTCTTATTATTATCCTTAACAGCTTTTACAATTAGTTCTTTAAAAGCTCAGGAAAATGTCAACGATTTACTCGCTGCAGGTATTGC
>JAAEZL010000334.1 GCA_018222875.1 Algicola sp. | reverse complement strand
AAATAAAGCTAAATAGCTTGAAAATGAAGGCTATGTCCTTCTCTTTTTTTATTAATATGACAATGGCGAAAACACTTACAAAGACCATCGACATTGACTTGACGGTTTGGAAAGCGTGGAAATTATTTACCGCAAAGGGTATCCATAACGCCATGTACACCCAAAGAATCAGAAGCGATAAAGCCACCCGATCTAAATTAAGCCTTTTTATGTTCTGTATGAACAACACCGACAGAATAATCAGAAGAACCATTGGAAGCTTAAGGGGGCCTATAAACGGCAAATAACTGTCCTGAGGTCGAACGTACTCAAAAATCAAATAAAGTCCGAGAACGAAAAACCAGAACCTACCAAACTCTGTTGATGCCTTTCTATTAGCGTTCATGTAGTCTCACCAACTCCTCGGCAAGATTCAAATAAATTCTATTTTGATATTCTCGTGAATAAATACTCTTTACGTCGATAGGTGGAATATAGCTGCACGGCCCGCTTTCTATTATCCTTGTTAACGCAGCCATTATTTCCTCAGCTTTATCATTTACCGACAACCCCAGGTTTTTATCTACAATCAGATTATGCAGATCTGAATCTGGCTCCGAAATTACAACTTGAACGCCGTCGAATTTAAAGTAGTCAAACGTCTTTGCGGGTATTTGCATTTTTTGTTTCTGAGATAGATTTAGGAATAGATTATAGTTCTCAGATTTTTTCTCCAGTTTCTCAGACTCCAAATACCCTCGAAAATCCACTAAATCGTCTATTTCGTTTTTAATGCAAAATTCTTTTAAATCATAACCATTCCAAACATCGTCACCAAAAAAGTCAAAGTGGAAATTTTGAATGGAGGCAACTCCCTCTTGTTTCATTCTCTTTACAGCTAAGAGAAAATTTATTGGACTTCTATTAAAGTACAATGTCCCTGCGTAAATCCCGACTATTTTACTGATATTATCGCCTCGACTTGGAATTAGCTTCCCATCATAGCCGTTATAAATTACTGAAACTTTTTCCTTCGGCACACCGAAGGAATTGCTTATTGAGTTTTTTAGGGATGGTGCCGTTACTACTATTAAGTCGCTTTTCTTGTAATACTTTCTCTCAAAATAGTCCTCAACAGAGATACGAAACTTTGACTTGCACTCTGGATATACAGATGACCATTGAGATATTGGATCTCGAAGATCCATAATCCACTTTGACTTGAAAATCACCTTCGCCAACAGACCAATCATATGAACAGACGCGGGCGGGCTTGAACTAATTATAAGATCGTATTTACGACCCATCATTCTGAAGCATAGTAGATAGTGAAGAGCTAAAAAAACCCAAGATTTGTTGGCATCGAAAAGTGACTGCATCGAGAGAATGTATCTTCGGAGTTTTTCCCGTAAACCTTCCTCGTTTTTTCCTTTTTCGGCCACTTTCTCAAAAGATTGGATTTGAGCTTCACGATTACGTCTCCCTTGAGTTCCTTTTAGGCTTTTATATAGTCGCCATAGAGG
>JAAEZL010000131.1:4211-7465 GCA_018222875.1 Algicola sp. | reverse complement strand
AAGTTCAGTCTTGCGTTTTTTTTTCCAAAACGGAATTTTCGCCAAAAAAGGCTCATCCTTGCTTAAAAACGCAAGACTGAAATTCCGCAACAAACCTTATACAAACTCGTTGTGCAACATTTTGACCCGTCCTGAATAAAGGCTAAATATTTTAATGTCATAAAACTTGTCTAAAACAGCCAACGACAAATTATTACTGAAACACACACATCTTATGATTAGTTGAAGCATTCTACCTTTCATTTATTGAAATAATTGATGCAGTTAGTTTTAAAATTTATCATAAATAATTTCAGTTCTTAATTTGCAGAACTAAAAAAACTTTGTATATTTGCACCATACTAATTCTTAATTAATATGGATAATTTAAAACAACGTGTAGAAGATATTGGAGTTGTATATGAGCAATTTGGAAAAACACCCATTGCAAGCAGAGTATTTAGTTTCTTGTTATTAGCCGAACCTTCTTATAAAACATTTGATGAAATTAGAGAGTTTTTAAACGCAAGTAAAAGTGCAGTAAGCAATGCAATAAATGGTCATTTACAAGATGGTACAATTAATTACAAAACATTTAGTGGTGATAGAAAAAGATACTTTTATCTAGATTTAGAAAATTGGAAAAAGAGAGTTGAGGAATATGCTAAAAAACTATATGATTTTAACAATGTAATGGAAGATGTTTTAAAACACCGAAGCAATAACGACATAGAATTTAACAACAAGCTGAAAGATGTCATTGATTTTCAGAACTTTTTAAATCAAAAAATTGATGAAGCAATTATAAAGTGGAAAGAAAAATAAAAAATTTACACAATAAGTTCTTTTTGTTAAGAACTAAAATAACTATAAATTAATGAATTATATAAGACATACAATTAGTATAATACTAGTATTCGTTTATGGCTTTGGCTTTTCACAAGAAGAAAATTCTAAAACCTATACCATTGATGAGATTGTTCAGCTTGCGCTAGAAAACAATCAAAAACTAAAAGTCTCTAAAAAATCGGTTGATATTGCCAAACAGCAAACCGAAGTCTATAAGCAACTACAATTGCCAAACCTATCTGTTGGTGCAACAGCAATGTATTTGGGTGATATTGAAATTTTGGACACCGATTTTTCAAAATTACAAACCGTAGACATGCCACATTTTGGTAATAACTTTTCCATACAGGCGCAACAATTGCTTTACAAAGGAAACGCTATTAATAATACCATTAAGGTTGGAAATCTTCAAGAAGAATTGGCAAATTTAAGTTTAGAAAACGATGAAATTGGTATTAAATCTTTGGTGATATCCAATTATTTAAACCTTTACAAATTATACAACCAAAAGCAAGTATTTCAAGAAAACATTAAACTTGCCCAAAGACGAATTGATAACGTAACTAGTTTCTACAATCAAGGAATGGTAACACGTAACGAAGTAATCCGTGGTGATTTATTATTAGCATCCTTAAACCAAGCCATAGTAACGATAGATAATAATATATTAATTTTAAACAACCAATTGGTTATTGCATTAGGATTACCAGCAAATACTAAAATTATTCCTGATGAAGAAACGCTAAAACTTAATCCTGCGTTACAAAATATAGAAACATATCAAGATGAAGTAGCAACCAATCATCCACTCATAAGAACTATGGATACACAAAAGGAGCTAGCCGAAACAAGCTTAAATATTACCAAAGCAGATAAACTACCTATTTTGGCAGGTTTTGCCGGCTACAATATGCAACGGCCATTAACCAATTCCTTTCCAATAAACGATGTGTATTTTAATAGTTGGCAAGTTGGTGTATCGTTAACCTATAATATTGAATCGCTTTACAAAAACAAAGCAAAAGAGTCATTAAACAAGCTAAAAGTAGAGCAAGTAACCGAAGCCAAAACGCTTACACAACAAAATTTACAAGTGGCTACACAAGCAGCTTATTTAAAATACAACGAAGCGGTTTCGCAAAAAACAACCTATTTGGAAAGCAAACGTTTGGCCGAAGAAAACTACAAGATTATTGAAAAGAAATATTTAAATCAGTTAGCACTTATTACTGAAATGTTGGATGCTAGCAACTCTAAATTAGAAGCCGAATTACAATATGTAAATTCAGAAATTAATATCCTTCAGGCATACTATAATGTATTAAAAACTGTAGGAACACTATAACCATTACAAAAAGAATAAAAATGTCAGATAACAATTCAAAAACCGAAAAGAAAGCAGGTAAAAACAAAAAAACAGTGTTTTTTGTCAATCTACTTATATTTTTAGTAGCATTAGTTGCCTTGATTTTTGTATTAAAACACTATTTCCATATTGGCGATAAAAACTTTACAAACGATGCACAAGTAGAAGCTTATATCAATCCCATAAACACCAGAGTTTCCGCTTATATTAAAGAAATTCGTTTTGAAGAAAACCAGAGAGTAAAAAAAGGCGATACGTTGGTAATTTTAGATGATAGCGAAATTAAAGCCAAAGTTTTACAAGCTGAAGCTGCTTATTTAAATGCCTTGGCTGGTGAAAAAACAGCAAAATCAACAATTAATACAGTTGCTAACAACACGTCTATTATTGAAGCCAATATTGCTGGTGCTAAATCCAATTTAGAAAATTCTGAAAGAGACTTAAATCGGTTTGCTGCTTTGTTAAAAGATGAAGCGGTAACCCAACAACAATACGATGGTATAAAAACCAAGTACGATGCTGCCAAAGCACAATACAACGCCTTATTAGGACAACGTAAATCGGTAGATTATTCGCTTCGTGAAATGGATGGTAGAATTGAAATGAGCCAAGCAGGAATCAAACAAGCAGAAGCGGCTTTAGACTTGGCAAAACTCAATTTATCTTATACTGTAATTACTGCACCTTACGATGGTTTTATGGGAAGACGTAAAGTAAACGAAGGTCAATTGTTAAACCCTAGTCAGCAAGTAGCCAGTATTGTAACCAATGATAAAAAATGGGTCATTGCTAACTTTAGAGAAACCCAAATGGAAGACATTACAGTTGGAAAAGAATTGACTATCGAAGTAGATGCTTTGGGAGGAAAAGCCTTTAAAGGCAAAGTAAGTTCTATTTCGGCAGCTACAGGCTCTAAATTATCGACCATTCCTGTAGATAATTCTACCGGAAATTTTGTGAAAGTACAGCAACGTATTCCGGTTCGTATTGATTTTACCGAAGATAATTCAGAAGAAGATTTAAACAGTTTACGTGTAGGAATGAATGTAAATATTATCGT
>JAAEZL010000131.1:0-4201 GCA_018222875.1 Algicola sp. | reverse complement strand
AATGTATAACCAAGGCCTTTTTAAAGATTGGGTACCCAAACCCGCAATGCTATTGCTCATTATTCTATACCTATTTCCGTTATTGGTTGTAGGTGGAATTTATACAGCCAATTTTAGCAATATGATGAGCGATTTGGGTATGTATTCAGAGTATCTCTCATTCGCTAACTATGCATCCTTTATTGGAATGGGTACAGCCTTACCGTATTTGTTACGGTTTAAAATGCGCTTTAGAAGCAAAGAGTTGATGATTACCAGTTTGTCGATGATCGCATTGTGTTCAATAGCCATTATAACCACAGATAGCCCGTATGTTATTATTGCAGCAAACTTTGTCATTGGTTTTTTTAAAATCATTGCAATTATTGAGTTTGTACTTCCGCTATTATTTATTCTAAGTCCAGATGGCGACCGAACCAAATTTTATACAGTATTTTATCCTTTAAGTATTTCAACCGCTCAAATAGGAGGTTATTTCTTTGCAAAAATTGCCTATAACCTACAATGGGAATCGGTCTATTTGGTAATGGCAATTATAATGCTTGTTTTGGTGCTTATCTCGGTTATTTTTATGCACGACTTACGATTTTCAAGAAAACTACCTTTATATCAAATTGATTTATTGAGTATGTTACTTTTTGTAGTGTCCTTTTTCCTATTAACCTATACCTTAGTATTTGCCAAACAACAAGATTGGTTTGCTTCAAGCTATATACAAGCTTCAACCATTGGCTTTATCATCACTATGATTCTTTTTCTATGGCGACAAAAAGGATTAAAACGACCTTATGTTCCGTTAAGTGTTTTTAAAAAGAAAAACTTTATTCAAGGCTTTATTTTATTGATGTGTTTAGGTATGTTTTTAGCTTCGGGTGTTATTCAAAACACCTTTACGGTTGGTATTCTTGGCTATGATTCGCTCACCAACAACCTATTGAATTACGCAATGGTACCAGGAATTATTATAGGGGCTATTTATGCTAGAAAGTGGTATGCAAAAAAATGGCCTACCAAATTTTTAATTATTTCAGGAATGATTTTTTACACCTTACACTTTGTAATGATGTATTTTTTAATCAGTCCAGAAGTTGACATCAACTATTTAATTGTTCCTTCTATATTAAGAGGAATGGGAATGGTCATTCTTTTTATAAGTATTTGGTTTTATACCTTAGATGGTTTTGATATGGCTGAAACCTTAGCAGTGGCATCCTTGTCAATTGTAGTCCGTTCATTGATAAGTGTAGCATTTGCTGGAGCCATTTACTCTTGGTTGTTTTACAAATTACAGTTGCAAGGGTTGGAAAACATAGCACATCATTTAGATGCAGTAAACTTATCACAATTTAGAGGTGGTGGACTGGCAGTATATGGACGTTCGCGAATACAAGCTGTACTTACTGCTTCAAAAGCATTGTATGGTTATTCCATTATTGCAGGAATAATTATAATACTATTCACCTTGGCAATACGTTTTGAAAACACCTATTACCGAAGATTAATATTAGTACGAAAACTGCTTAAAGGCGAATCGATTAAAGGATATAATGCAAGAGTAAGAGGAAATACTGTTGAGTCTATCTCTTCAGGAGCAGGTGCTGTAGGCGTGTAAAAAAAACATTGCACAACACTGTATAAAATTAATTGCTAGTGCAAGTCTACCTACGAATATCCTCTAGGATTTTATATTCGGTTTGTATTTACTAAATTAGGTGCTTAAAACACGCAACTAATCTTATACAAAACCGTTGTAGCACATTAAAAAAATGAACGTTTTAGAAGAAAATTTAGCGGAATTTAAAACTGACTTTCCAAAAAGTTGGTCTTTTCTTTGGTCGCCAGAAGAAGCCGAAAAAATTTCTGAAGAACATAAAGACCAAATTCACTTTCTGAATAAAAAAGGAACTGAAATTGTAAAAGAATATCTGAATTCCTCTAAAATGTTGGTTTACTCTACTGGAACTGATTGGAGTCCATTTACAAAGGGATATTTCAAAACCGAAAAGAAATTTCAAATTTCAATGGACTGTGATTCGGAAATAAAAAAATGGCTCTATAATCTCGGAATTCCATTTGACAAGTACGTTTTTGTGGAATCTGATAATTCTGGACAAGCAATTATGCTGACTTGGAAAATGGTCATCAAATATTGGGAAGGAATGTTTTGGGATACTGACCTGACAATTTTTGACGGAAGTCTGAATTGGGCACTATTTTACTATCACGAAAGTCAACTTTTTTTTGGAAAGGACAACCTATTTGACCAAGAAGCGGAATTTGAAAAAAATCTTGAACAGAATAAACTATTGAACGAAATAAAAAACCGAATAAAATAACGTGCTACAACAACGTGTATAACTAATTGCTAGTCAGTGATTACTCGGAAAATTCCTGCGGAATTTTCCACAGGTTCGGTTTCTTTTATTAACTTAGTTCCAGCCAACGCAACTAGCCATAACACAAACACGTTACAAACAATTTAAAAACAAATTTATAGATATGATAAAAACAAATTTAATCTTAATAGCTCTAGTTTCATTAATATTTTTTTCTTGCTCGTCGGATAGTAATGATTCAGAAAGTGACAATCCAACTTTAAGTGACTTTCCTTCTCAAATATCAATTAGAGAATATGATTCTTTTGGTAATAGTGTTGATTTTTATCAATTTAACCTATTCTATGAAGAAAATAAATTATTGAAAATAGTAGATGGAACTTTTGAAACAAATCTATCTTATACAAACTCAAAATTAACTCGTATAGAATCTCCCTTTATATATATAATCCTTGATTACGAAAATGATATTTTATCAAGTTATGAAATTCATGATAAAAGACCACCAGGATACGAATTGATTTATAGAGTAGAATTGAATTATAACCAAGACTTTATTTTTAGAGATTATTATTTTTTAAACGAAAGTCTCGGACAAGACTTTATTTATTCTAACACTCAGGAAATGAAGATTAGCCAAGGTAATATTTTATACAATTATAGAGAATCTGACCAATATACTTATAGTTTTAATTTTGGTAATAATAACGGTTTATTCAAAAATCTTAACTCGCTTAGAGAGTTAGGAATTATACAAACAGGTTTTGTAGAAATAAATCATAGGTTTTTGCATCCTGGATTCCATTTTTTTACTGGTAATAATATCATAACTTCTATGGAAGATAATTTCGATATGATGACTACATATTGGAATTATGAAAATATATTTGCAGGAGATAAGGCTTCATTGATAAATATGCATTTTGATGATAATACAAACATTAAATATCGTTGCGAAATTGAATATTAACTTAAACAGTTTGTAACAACGTATAAGCTTCATTGCTACTTCTCTTTTCCATCGGAAAAATAATTACAAATAACTTTAGTATATTTACTCAAGAAACAATTCGTCAAGTTCAGTCTTGCGTTTTTTTCCAAACGGAATTTTCGCCAAAAAAGGCTCATCCTTGCTTAAAAACGCAAGACTGAAATTCCGCAACAAACCTTATACAAACTCGTTATGTTTAATTAAAACATGAAAAACTTTATAATACCTTATTTAATTATTTTCATACTATTAATAGGTTGTATGTCTAAAACTGAAAAACATGATTCGATTAATTCAAAATCTGAAATAACTCAATCGAAATTTCAAAAAGACAGTACTGAAATCATACAATGGTTAAGCAAGTTTCATGATTCTATGAATGAACCTGATTTAACTGATTTAGATTACGAATGTTTTAGGTTTAATTTTCTCGATTCATTTGGAAAAAACAAACTCTTTAGAATTGAAAAATTAAGTCAAATTAAATTTAAACTTGTTGTTAAATTATATAACACGACAGAAATGAAAAATTCAGTCATTGAAGAAACAATATCAATTTCTGAAGAACAATACAATGAATTTAAAAAGCATATTAATGGATCATACTTTTGGAGTTTGGAAATGTTAGACTATCCAGGCCAATATTTAGATGGTTATGCTTATTTACTTGAAGGTTATGAACCCAATTCTTTGAAAAAAAAAGAAAGACACCATATTGTAGCTAGAGAAGTTCCTTATAGTGGAAGTTTTAAAAAAGCGTGTGAAAAATTAATGGAATTTTATAATCAAGAAAATTCTGAACAATAGTTTTAACACAACATAACAACGTATAAGCTTCATTGCTACTTCTCTATTCCATCGGAAAAATAATTAC
>JAAEZL010000130.1:800-7497 GCA_018222875.1 Algicola sp. | reverse complement strand
AAGGTGCACACCACGTTGCCCAAAAGTTAACTACATAGGTTTTATCATCAGTAGTGCTTAAAAACCTTTTCAGTCCGTCAAAATCATAGACTTCCAGCGAAACTTCAGTTTCTGTAAAAGGATTTACTTCCGCAACTTCTTCTTTGTTTGTCGCATCCTTACAAGAAAATATAAAAACTAATACGATAACTAATACATGCTTCATGACATAAAGTTATTAATCCTAAGTCGGCATTTTTAAATTTTAACAAAATATTAGTCAAACCGTATCAAAATTAAACTACATTTGTATATACAATTATTGTATATGAAAGAATTAAAAATAAGATTACAAACCACATCACAATTACCATTGTCAAGACAAACAGTGATTAATATCTTTTTGTTAAACACTTGTCTGAAAAATGATTTGCTCAATGTTTTAAAGCCACACGATCTTTCTTTAGAACAATTTAATGTATTACGCATATTAAGAGGTCAGAAAGGGCATCCTATTAACCTTCAGGATATCCAAGAGCGCATGGTTAACAAAATGAGTAATACTACGAGATTAGTCGACAAGCTTATTTTGAAAGACTATGTTAAACGTAATCAATGTGAGGAAAACAGACGAAAAATTGAAATTTATATTACTTCCGAAGGGTTAAATATTTTAAAAGAATTAGATCCAATTATTGATCAAACTGAACAAAACATAACCTCAAACTTATCAAAAACTGAATTAGAACAATTAAATAAATTATTACTTAAACTTAAAAAAAACAAACCATGAAAAACAACATTTTAAAAACCGGATTTATTATCATTTTAGCAATGTCAATTGCATCTTTCACAACTGTAGCTGAGAAAACCGTAAACGTAAAAGACAGCAACATTACCTGGAAAGGCTACAAAGTAACTGGATCTCATGAAGGCACAATTAATTTGGCTGAGGGTAAGCTTATGTTTGACGATAATAATAACCTCGCAGGCGGAACCTTTACTATGGACATGACATCAATCACAGTAACCGATTTAAAAGCTGGAGAAGGAAAAGAAAAATTAGAAGGTCATTTAAAATCTGATGATTTTTTTGGTGTAAATAACCACAACAAAGCCATGTTTACAATAAATAAGGTAGATGGAGAAAATGGCACATACCGAGTATATGGAGATTTAACCATTAAAGGCATTACAAAGCCAGCAACATTTCAAATGACAGTTAATAATAATTTGGCTACCGCTAACTTTAAAATTGATAGAACAAAATATGATATTAGATATGGATCTGCTAGCTTTTTTGACGATTTAAAAGACAAAGCCATTTATGATGAATTTGATCTAAATGTAACTTTAAAGTTTTAATTTAAAATTTGATTAATAGCACATTTAGAGACTGAGATTCCCATTAATTTGGGAATCTTTTTTAATTTTCACAGAATAAATTTGAATTGTAAAAATTCATTTCTATCTTTGAACTTTACAATAACAATGAACACAAATTTAAATCATACTTGGTGGTGGAATTCTCGAAAATCAATCTTCGTGAACTAATCCTATAGTATATTTAAAACAAAATATCAAAAAGGCTTGTCATTCACGACAAGCCTTTTTTAATTACAAAAAATGAAAACATTCAGCCTTTACACACATTACAAAAAGATTTTAGCAGACACCATTACGCCTGTAAGTATCTATTTAAAAATAAGAGATAAATATCCAAACAGTATCCTTCTGGAGAGTAGTGACTATCATGCTAACGACAATAGCTTTTCTTACATCTGCTTTAATCCAATTGCCTCTATAAAAGTTAATGAAGATGTCATTGAGCAACACTATCCTGATGGCAGTTATAAAAAAAACTACATCAATAAAGTTTCAGTAACTGATGAGATTCACAAATTCACCAAGCGTTTTAAAGTGAATTCTGATACTGATTTCAAATTTATAAATAATGGCATTTTTGGATACACGACTTATGATGCTGTAAAATATTTTGAAGACATAAACATCAGTAAGAAACCAAACTCTTTAGACATTCCAGATATTTATTATGCTGTATATCAAAATATAATTGCCATCAATCATTTTAAAAATGAAGCCTATATTTTTGCGCATTGTTTCGAAACTGAAACTAATATTGATGAAATTCTGCAATTAATCAACTCTAAAAACTTTGCGTCCTACATCTTTAAAACTGATTCTGAGATTTCTTCAAATCTTACAGATGACGACTATAAAGCTCACGTAGAACTGGCAAAACAACATTGTGCTCGTGGAGATGTCTTTCAGTTAGTGTTGTCTAAAAAATTCTCGCAAGATTTTAAAGGAGATGAATTTAACGTTTATCGTGCTTTGCGAAGTATCAATCCATCGCCTTACCTGTTCTATTTTGACTATGGCGATTTTAAAATTTTTGGAAGTTCACCAGAAGCACAACTCGTTATAAACAAAGGTCTCGCCGAAATCCATCCCATTGCAGGAACATTTAAACGAACAGGAAATGATGAGGAAGATCAAATCCTTGCAAAAAAACTGGCTCAAGACGACAAAGAAAATGCAGAGCATGTCATGTTAGTTGATCTGGCAAGAAACGACTTAAGTCGTCATGGCAGTCAGGTTAAAGTCGAAACCTATAGAGAAGCACAATTTTTCTCACACGTGATTCATTTGGTTAGTAAAGTCACAGGTAAGATTCATAAAAATACACCTACGATGCAAGTAGTAGCAGATACCTTTCCGGCTGGAACTTTAAGCGGAGCACCAAAACACAAAGCAATGCAACTGATTGATAAGTACGAAAAAACAAATAGAGCATTTTATGGAGGAGCTATTGGTTTTATGGATTTTAATGGTAATTACAATCATGCCATAATGATTAGAACCTTTATGAGTAAAAATCATCAACTCCATTGGCAAGCTGGTGCAGGATTGGTTTCAAAATCTAATCCAGAACAGGAATTGCAGGAAGTTTATAATAAATTAGGTGCTTTAACAAAAGCAATTGAAATGGCTGAGGATATTTAAAATAATGGCGTTACCACAAGGGTCAGGCCTACCTGTCGGCAGACAGGTTTTCGGCAGTGGCTCTCGTTGAGGAGCTCCAGCAAGTGCCTCAATCCTTAACGCAAATTGGAACTAAAAACAAGATCTTGAATTAAGAGTTAAGAAAAAACAAGTAATGGGATTAAACCAAAACATAGTAAAAATTCAAGTCCCAAATTTCGACACAGTCGAAATCATCAATCTGCAGAAATAATGAGCGAAAAAACGTAATTGCGAAGCGAAGCTTCAAGCATGAAGTTTTGAAAGCAAATGTTCCGTAGGAATTTCCTCAGATTGATTTGAATTTTTGATTCGTTTTGTTTCAAGACAAAATGAATAGAAATATAAAAATAAGTTTAATTAATAAAATTCCCTTTTCGTGGGAAATAAGCATGAAAATATTAGTTATAGATAACTACGACAGCTTCACCTATAATTTAGTCCACTATCTAGAGGACTTAAACTGTGACGTAACCGTAAAAAGAAATGACAAACTGACTTTAGAGGAAGTTGATGCTTTTCAAAAAATTGTACTCTCTCCTGGACCAGGTATTCCAGATGAAGCTGGACTTTTAAAAGCTATCATTATAAAATATGCAGCAACCAAAAGCATTTTGGGTGTCTGTCTTGGACAGCAAGCTATTGGTGAGGTGTTTGGAGGTTCGCTTGTTAATCTTAAAGAAGTATATCATGGCGTAGCAACTCAGGTAAACATTACTGTTAATGATGAACCTTTATTCAAAAACATGGATAAATCTATTGAAGTTGGCCGCTACCATTCCTGGGTTGTCAATGCAAATTTACCAGACGTCCTTGAAGCGACTTCGTTTGATAGTAACGGACAAGTCATGTCACTTAGACATAAAATTTACGATGTCAAAGGCGTACAATATCATCCAGAATCGGTTTTAACACCAAATGGAAAACAAATTTTAGAGAATTGGATTAAGAGTTAATTCTGTCATTCCGCACTCCTGTCTGCCGACAGGCAGGTGATGTGGAATCCATTATAAATTGAAGTTAAATTAAAAAGATTCCTGCCTTCGCAGGAATGACAATATGAAACAAATATTAAACAGATTAATAAACCACGAAAGCATTTCAAGCGAAGAAGCCAAACGCGTATTGGTTGATATTTCTGATGGAAAATTTAACCAAAGTCAGATTGCCTCTTTTCTAACCATTTATATGATGAGAAGCATAACACTTGAAGAATTACAGGGCTTTCGCAATGCTTTATTAGAGTTATGCATTCCTGTAGATTTATCAGATTTTAATACTGTTGATTTGTGCGGAACAGGTGGCGACGGAAAAGACACGTTTAACATTTCAACATTAGCCTCCTTTGTAACTGCTGGAGCTGGAGTTAAAGTAGCTAAGCATGGTAACTATGGCGTTTCTTCCTCATCTGGATCTTCTAATGTTATGGAAGCCTTAGGTGTGAAATTTACGAATGATGTTGACAAACTAAAACAAACCATCAATAAAGCTGGTATTTGCGTCATGCATGCACCATTATTTCATCCTGCCATGAAAAATGTCGCTCCAATCAGAAAAGAATTAGGTGTAAAAACCTTTTTCAATATGCTTGGCCCAATGGTAAATCCGTCATTTCCTAAAAATCAATTGGTTGGCGTATTTAATTTAGAACTACAACGAATTTATGGGTATTTATATCAAAATACGGACAAAAATTACAGCATAATTCATGCATTAGATGGTTACGATGAAATTTCATTAACAGGAAACACTAAAATTATTTCCAATACATCTGAAACGATATTAAATCCATCAGACTTAGGAGTAAACCAAATAGAAGCATCTGAAATTTCTGGAGGCACAACCGTTAATGAAGCTGCTAAAATTTTTAAAAACATCATCAGCAATAAAGGTACTGAAGCTCAAAATAATGTGGTTTGTGTAAATGCTGGTTTAGCCATAGCAACTGTAAAAGGAATTTCCCATAAAGACGGATTTGAGTTAGCAAAAGAAAGTCTTGAAAGCGGAAAGGCAAAAGCTAGTTTAGAACGATTAATAGAATTGAGTACATAATAATAGCTCTTCGAAAAATACAATGAACATTCTAGATAAAATAACAAAAGATAAACGCATCGAAGTCAACCTTCGAAAGCAACTCATTCCTATTAAACAATTAGAACAATCTGTTTTATTTGAACGTGAGACCATGTCATTAGCTGAAAAATTAAGACATTCTAACACTGGAATTATCGCTGAACACAAACGTCGTTCGCCATCAAAACAAGTGATTAATCATAATTTAAATGTATTTGATGTTGCTAGAGGTTATGAAGATGCTGGAGTTTGTGGCATGTCTGTTCTTACAGATGGAAAATATTTTGGGGGAAGCTTAGACGATTTAATAACGGCTCGTTCAAGTTGCAACTTACCATTACTTCGCAAGGAATTTATCATAGATGAATATCAAATTTTAGAAGCCAAGGCGTATGGAGCAGACGTCATTTTATTAATTGCAGCTATTTTAACGACAAATGAAATCAAGCAATTTTCAGAATTGGCAAAACAATTACATCTCGATGTTTTACTTGAAGTCCACAATGAAGAGGAACTCCATAAATCGATTATGCCAAGTTTAGACATGTTGGGTGTTAACAATAGAAATCTTAAAACCTTTGAAGTGAGTTTGGAAACAAGTCAGCAATTAAGTGAGTTAATTCCAAACGATTTTGTGAAAGTTTCCGAAAGTGGCATAAGCAGTATTGAAGCCATAAAACGATTACAACCTTATGGTTACAAAGGGTTTTTAATTGGTGAAAGTTTTATGAAAACGGATGACCCAGGAAAAAGTGCTATTCAATTTATTAAAGACCTACAACGATGAAACTGAAAGTCTGCGGAATGAAATATAAAGACAATATAACTGAGGTCGCACAATTGCTACCTGATTATATGGGCTTTATTTTCTACAAAGAATCAAGTCGCTTTTTTGATGGAATCATTCCTAATGTACCAGATTCTATTCATAAAGTTGGTGTATTCGTAGATGCTACAATAGATTTTATTTTAGATAAAATTAAAACGCACGACTTGCAAGCGGTTCAATTACATGGAAATGAAACTCCTGAGTTTTGTAATACCTTGCGTCATGCTGAACTTGTTTCAGCATCTCATCAAAACCTGGAAATCATTAAAGTATTTAGCATCAAAGACAAGTTCAATTTTTCAGTCTTAGAACCTTACGAAGATGCCAGCGACTACTTTCTGTTTGATACTAAAGGCAAATTACCTGGCGGAAATGGTTACACTTTCAACTGGACTATTTTAAAAGATTATCCATCAACCAAACCTTTCTTTTTAAGTGGAGGCATTGGTTTAGATGAAATTGAAAACATAAAATTATTCCTGAAAAATCAGGAATCTAGATATTGCTATGCCATAGACGTCAACAGCAAATTTGAAATAAAACCTGGATTAAAGGATATTAAAAAATTAGAAGCATTTAAAAAAGAATTGTCATTCCGCACTTGATGCGGAATCCATCAAACATTGAAGTAAAATCAACAAGACTCCTGCGGTCGCTGGAATGAAAAAAATTATGAATTACAACATCAACGAAAAAGGTTACTATGGTGAATTTGGAGGTGCATACATTCCAGAAATGCTATATCCAAACGTAGAAGAATTAAGACAAAAC
>JAAEZL010000130.1:0-790 GCA_018222875.1 Algicola sp. | reverse complement strand
AACCTTCTTTCAAAAAGGAATTTGACCAATTATGAAAAGATTATGTTGGTCGTCCTTCTCCACTCTATGTTGCAAAACGTCTTAGTGAAAAATACAACACAAAAATCTATCTTAAACGTGAAGATTTAAACCACACAGGTGCTCATAAAGTCAACAATACTATCGGACAAATTTTAATGGCGCAACGTTTAGGTAAAACAAGAATTATTGCTGAAACTGGAGCTGGACAACATGGTGTGGCCACTGCAACGGTTTGTGCGTTAATGGGAATGGAATGTATTGTATATATGGGAGAAGTCGACATTGCGCGTCAGGCACCAAATGTTGCCCGAATGAAAATGTTAGGCGCAGAAGTCCGTCCGGCGCGTTCTGGAAGTCGTACGCTAAAAGACGCAACCAACGAAGCTATTCGGGATTGGATTAACAATCCGGTCAACACACATTACATCATTGGAAGTGTCGTTGGACCTCATCCTTATCCAGATATGGTAGCTCGTTTTCAGGCTGTTGTTTCGGAAGAAATCCAATGGCAACTCAAAGCTAAAGAAAACACAACAAAACCAGATTATGTCATCGCCTGTGTTGGTGGAGGAAGCAATGCTGCTGGTGCTTTTTACCATTATCTAAACGACACTGAGGTCAAACTCATTGCTGTTGAAGCTGCCGGAAAAGGCATTCATTCTGGTGAAAGTGCTGCCACCTCAGTTTTAGGTCGCGAAGGCATTATTCATGGCAGTAAGACCTTGTTGATGCAAACTAACGACGGACAAATAACTGAACCGTATTCCAT
>JAAEZL010000129.1 GCA_018222875.1 Algicola sp. | reverse complement strand
TGTATGGTCTCCAGCGCATCTTTGTCGTCTTTTGCTTTGTAATCGGTAACACCAGAAATCTCACAATGCGTAGTCGCACCACCTAAAGTTTCATTATCAATGGATTCGCCAATGGCAGCTTTTACCAGGTAACTACCAGCAAGAAATATACTTCCGGTTTTATCAACAATTAAAGCTTCATCACTCATAATAGGAAGGTAAGCACCACCTGCAACACAACTTCCCATAACAGCAGCAATTTGAGTAATTCCCATACTGCTCATCACTGCATTATTTCTAAATATTCGTCCGAAATGCTCTTTATCAGGAAAAATCTCATCTTGCATTGGAAGATAAACACCAGCGGAATCCACTAGGTAAATGATAGGTAATCTGTTTTCAATGGCAATTTCCTGTGCACGCAGATTCTTTTTTCCAGTAATAGGAAACCATGCACCCGCTTTAACTGTAGCATCATTTGCAACAACAATACATTGGTTGTCTTTAACATACCCCATTTTTACCACAACACCACCTGAAGGACAACCACCATGTTCAACATACATGTCTTCTCCAGCAAAAGCACCAATTTCAATGGAAGGTTTTTTTGAGTCCAACAGAAAATCTATACGCTCTCTGGCTGTCATTTTACCCTTTGCATGATGCTTTTCAATACGCTTTTCTCCACCACCAAGTTTAACTTTAGCAAGGCGTTTTTTTAAATCTGAAAGCAGTAATTTATTGTGATCTTCGTTTTTGTTGAAGTTGATATCCATAGTGTCGTTAATTTGTCACGAATTTACGAAACCCTTAACGGATTAAAAAGTGAATAATTTGTTAAAATCAACAACATGGAAATAGTTTCCTAGGAATATATTAAATTTATATGTATATTTGTAAGTAATAAAACAAACACTAAATGAAACATATCATAGCATTCGCTGGAAGCAACAGCAAAAATTCAATAAATAAACAACTAGCGATTTATGCGTCTTCATTATTAGAAGGTGTAGAAGTCAAAGTTTTAGACTTAAACGATTTTAATTTGCCTGTTTACGGTATTGATTTAGAATTAGAACAAGGCATACCTGAAAACGCTAACAAGCTTTTAGAACATCTGAAATCCTCAGACGGAATTATAATCTCGTTGGCAGAACACAACGGAGCCTATTCAACAGCTTTTAAAAATGTATTCGATTGGATGTCCAGAGCTGAGCAAAAATTATTTTATGGAAAACCAGTGTTGTTAATGGCAACATCTCCTGGAGCAAGAGGAGGACAATCAGTTTTGGAAATGGCCAATGATCGGTTCCCAAGACATAATGCAACTATTACTGGCATATTTTCGTTACCTTCATTTGCTGCTAATTTCCAGAATGGAAAAATTATAGATGAAGATCTTAACGACCAATTATTAGAAGAAGTTAAACAATTTAAAAATAAGTTATAGTCATGAATATTGAACACGAAAGTAATTCTAACAAAGGTCGCTTCTATTACGAAGTAGATGGAGTTCAAAAAGCTAATATGACTTACAGTAAGGCTGGATCCGATAAACTTATTATTGATCATACAGAAGTTGACGAATCATTACAAGGAGAAGGAATTGGTTATAAATTAGTAGAAGCTTCCGTAAATTATGCACGTGAACAGCATATTAAAATTGTGCCATTATGTCCATTTGCAGCTGCTGTTTTCAAAAAGAAAAGTGAGTATAGCGACGTTTTAGTTTAAAAGTGGTAGTATGGGAGATTTAACGAAGGATATCAATTCAAAATTTGAAAACAGCAGAGTAAAAGCACTGCTCAACATTATTTACACAGCCAATTGGATCACGAGTTGTCAAAATGAATTTTTTAAGGATTATGGGATTTCCCCTCAACAGTACAATATTTTAAGAATATTGAGAGGAGCAGATGAACCTCTAAATGTTCAAACCATCAAAGATCGTATGTTAGAGCGTTCGCCTAATGCAACTCGTTTAATGGATAAACTATGTGCTAAAGGGTACATAGAGCGTTTGCCCTCAGATCATGACAGACGCGTCGTTAAAATTGCCATTACTAAGTTTGGATTAGAGTTATTAAATTCTATTCCGAATGATTTTAACAGAAATTTACTCAAAAACTTAAATGAAGATGAAGCAGAACAATTGAGCGATCTGCTTGATAAAATGCGTTAACCGCGTTTTTTTTAATCAAATATTTTCCATGGAAAGTATTTTAAATAAAATTAATATGAAATTAAATACAATAAAAAGAGCAGGACGAAGTCATTTTGTCAATATGGGACCAATTCGATTACGACAACCATTTCCAACGCAACACATAGAAATGATTGATCCATTCGTACTATTACATCATTACGGTCCTTATGAGATTTCTGAAACTAACAATCCGTTCGATTTAGGTCCACATCCTCACAGAGGGTTCGAACCTGTTACATTTTTAGTGCAAGGTGAACAGTTGCATCGTGATTCGTTAGGAAATGAAAGTGTTGTAAAAGCTGGAGATGTACAATGGACGACCGCTGGACGCGGAATTGTTCATGCCGAAAGACCAACTAAAGCACTGGTAAAACAAGGCGGAACAATTGAAGGTATTCAGTTGTGGCTGAATTTGCCTTCTGAAAAGAAAATGATGGAAGCGAATTATCAACATGAGAAACATGAAGATTTTAATGTCATTACTTCAGAAGATCAAAAAGTAACTACCAGAATTATTGCTGGTGAGTTAGAACATAGTTTTGGAAGAATTAAGACTCAAACATCTGTAAATGCCTTTATGATTGATGCGAAAGCTGAAGGAGAGGAGACTATTTCGTTTCCTAAATCTCATCAAGGATTAGTATATCTATTAAACGGAAAAGTAACAGTAAATGGAGTTGAAACTTTAGAACTAGATAAGAATCAGCTCATGGAGTTTCATCAGGATGGAGATGGTTTTACAATTAAGGCACAATCAGATAGCAAGATGTTATTTTTATCAGGTGAGCCAATTAATGAACCGGTTGCAACTTACGGTCCGTATGTGATGAATTCGCAAACCGAACTTTTAGAAGCTATGAGAGATTATCAAATGGGAAAAATGGGATTTCTTCCTTCAAATTAAAAACAAAAAAGAAACGATTATGAAAACAATAGTTCACAAATCAGAAACCAGAGGATTCGCTAACCATGGCTGGTTAACATCACATCATACTTTCAGTTTTGCTAATTATCAAAATCCAGAACGTATGAATTTTGGAGCACTTCGTGTGTTAAATGACGATGTTGTTCAGCCAAAAATGGGTTTCGGAACACATCCGCATCAAAACATGGAAATCATTTCCATTCCTTTAAAAGGCGCCTTGTCTCATAAAGACAATATAGGAAATAAACGAGCCATTGAAGTTGGTGAAATACAGGTCATGAGTGCAGGAACAGGTTTGACGCATTCAGAGTTTAACGACAGCAAAACAGATGAGGTTAATTTTTTGCAATTATGGATTATTCCAGAAGAATTAAGTGTCGAACCTCATTATGAACAACGTTTGTTCTCTAAGGAAGGAAAAAGAAATCAGCTACAAACAGTTGTTGCTCCCAAAGATAAATTAGAAGGTGACGCTTTGCCAATCAGTCAGCAAGCTTATATTTATAGAACAGATTTAGATGCAGATAAAATGATTAAGTTACATATTAAATCTGGACAAAACGGGTTTTATATTTTTGTGGTTGATGGTGACATTGAAGTAGCCAATAATAAACTTTCTAAAAGAGATGCTATTGGTATTTCTGAAACTGAAACGATTGAAATCAAAGCCAACAAAAATTCAGAATTGATAATTATTGAGGTTCCAATGAACTAAACATTTTGTTCATTAAAAACAAAAAAGCATCTAAATTTGGATGCTTTTTTTAGTTTAAAAATGCGATATTTGTAATTCCCTTAAACATAAAATTATGGCAATGAATAAAAACACAGTGTTAGCTTGGGCTACCACAATTATGATAATAGTCGGATTAGGTTTAATAGCTTTAGGAGCATTTAGATACGATGATGTAGCTGGTTGGGGTTTTGCTGCCGTTGGTATTGGTTTTTTTGCTATTGCTTGGGTGTTTAATGCGCTTAAAGGAAGGGTTTAATACACAAGCAAAGGGTAGCTTATATAAACAAAATAAATAGCTTGTTTTGCAAGTATTTTGTTTTATATATGCTGTAAAGACACAAATTTAAAAGGTAGAGTTTAAATTTTTACAAATAAAATTCTTGACGTTTTAAGTTGAAAAACAACAACAAATAACTTAACAACTTTACAACAGATGAGTGATGATAAAAAAGTAATATTTTCCATGTCTGGTGTCACCAAGACATTTCAATCTGCTAACACACAAGGTCTTTACGATATGTATCTAACTTTCTTGTAGTGGGCAAAAATAAGCTTCTTAGGTCTTAATGGATCTAGTAAGTGGACCTTACTAAGGATTATTGCAGGTGTTGATAAAAATTATCAAGGAGACGTCGTATTTTCTCCGGGTTATACAGTAGGTTACTTAGAACAAGAGCCAAAATTAGATGATGATAAAACGGTTATGGAAGTTGTTCGTGAAGGAGCAGCTGAAACTGTGGCAATTCTCGATGAATACAATAGTATAAACGATCAGTTTGGTTTGGAGGAAGTTTATAGCAATCCTGATAAAATGGAGAAGCTAATGAATCGTCAGGCGGAACTTCAGGATAAAATTGATGCTTCTGATGCTTGGGAATTAGATACTAAGCTTGAAATCGCCATGGATGCGCTTAGAACACCTGATGGTGATAAGAAAATCGGAGTGTTATCTGGAGGTGAACGACGTAGAGTAGCACTTTGCCGTTTATTACTTCAAGAACCAGATGTGTTACTTTTAGATGAACCTACCAACCATTTAGATGCCGAATCTGTACATTGGTTAGAGCATCATTTAGCACAATATAAAGGAACTGTTATTGCAGTAACACACGATAGATACTTTTTAGATAATGTTGCTGGCTGGATTTTAGAGCTTGATAGAGGTGAAGGGATTCCCTGGAAAGGAAACTATTCATCCTGGTTAGATCAAAAATCGAAGCGTATGGCTCAGGAAAGTAAAACGGCTTCTAAACGTCAGAAAACCCTAGAACGTGAGTTAGAATGGGTTCGTCAAGGTGCAAAAGGTCGTCAAACGAAACAAAAAGCACGTCTGAAGAACTACGATAAATTAATGAGTCAGGATCAAAAGCAATTGGATGAAAAACTTGAAATATACATTCCTAATGGTCCGCGTTTAGGCACAAATGTCATTGAAGCCAAAGGCGTAAGTAAAGGTTATGACGATAAGTTGCTTTATGAAGATTTGAATTTCAATTTACCGCAAGCTGGAATCGTTGGTGTTATTGGTCCGAATGGAGCAGGAAAAACAACCATTTTCAGAATGATTATGGGAGAAGAAACACCAGATAAAGGGGAGTTTGTTGTAGGTGACACTGCCAAAATAGCTTACGTTGATCAATCCCACTCTAATATTAATCCTGAAAAGTCTATCTGGCAAAACTTTAGTGATGAACAAGAATTGGTGATGATGGGAGGAAAACAAGTGAATTCCAGAGCGTATTTAAGTCGTTTTAATTTTTCAGGCAGTGAGCAAAATAAAGCAGTTAAACTTTTATCTGGAGGTGAACGTAACCGTTTGCATCTGGCAATGACACTTAAAGAAGAAGGTAATGTGTTACTTTTAGATGAGCCAACTAACGATCTTGATGTCAATACATTAAGAGCATTAGAAGAAGGTCTTGAAAATTTCGCAGGTTGTGCAGTAGTGATTAGTCACGACAGATGGTTTTTAGATCGTATTTGTACACACATTTTGGCTTTTGAAGGTAACAGTCAGGTATATTTCTTTGAAGGTAGTTTTTCAGATTATGAAGAAAATAAGAAGAAACGTTTAGGTGGAGATTTAATGCCTAAGCGAATCAAGTATAAAAAACTGGTTCGATAGTTTTAAATAAAGTTATAAAACAATAAAAAGCCAGCGTTTAGCTGGCTTTTTATTTATAGTAATTATCTTGAAATTAATTGTTGGTATCGTACAGATGACCATCAGTAAAATCAGTGTATTCTTTTTCGACGCTTGATTTGTATTTACTCTTATCCATTAAACGTTTGTTTTCAGCTTTAAGTTTGTACATTTTAAGAACTGCAATACCTATAAAAAAAGCAAAAATGACAGCAGTAATAATGAGGACAATCGTGAGCTGTGTTGTGCTTACAAGGGAAAAATTCCTGATGAAGTGCGCTAATATATTTTTATAAGTTTATTAGATTTGGTTCTCAAATATACAATTTTAATCGAAATGCCAACTATTTAGTTTTAAAAAAGTTACATTTTAACATTTACATTTCATCCGATTTTTCATACCAATCAACTAGAACAACCTCTATGTCTGGGTTTTCGTTATTTACGATAGATTTAAACAGTTCTACATCACTTAGACCATCTGTTCCTCTGTAATGATATGGATACACTTTTTTAGGTTGAAAATCTAACACAGCATCAGCAGCACTTTTAACGGTCATGGTATAAGGTAAATTCATACATACAAAAGCAATATCAATACTTTCTAATTGTCGCATTTCAGGGATGTCTTCAGTGTCACCAGAAATGTAAACACGTTCTTTACCTAAAGTCAATACATAGCCATTACCACGTTTTTTCGGATGAAATTTTAAAGCTTCTTCTCTGAGGTTATACATCGGAATGGCTTTAATAATCAATTCAGTGTTACCTATAGCATAGTTTTTAGTTTCAGAATTAGATAACACATAAGTCTGATTTTTTAAATTTGAAGGCAATTGGTCTGCCACAGCCTGAGGAGCAATTATTTTAGAACGCTCAGTAGAAACGGCCTCTAGCGTTTCAACGTTTAAATGGTCACCATGAATATCTGTTATTAAAATAAAAGTAGGAGGTTGCTGGTCTTTAAAAGCTTCAGATCCACCAACAGGATCTACATAAATAATAACAGTTCCGTATTCTAAAACTAATGTTCCATGAGAAATTGGCTTAACAGTAACATTACTATTTGAAAAATCTGAAGTTTCCATATCAGCAACGCGTTCTGTATTTTCTTCAGAAACAGCTGTCTGGTCAGTGTTATCCAACGTCGTTTCATTTTTTTCAGATTTACACGAATACATGCATATAGCAATCAAGAGGATAAAAAGTTTGAAGTATTTCATAAGGTCTAATTTTTAAGAGTCTCAAAGATAATTACAAAAAAGGATTAAAGAAACATTGTAACAAAGTATTCAAATTTGATACTCATATTTTAAGCATATTAAGTTTTTATAATCATATTTTTTAACGAAATTGCTTGTCCGAAATATTGTTCAACTTAAAATACTACACACACCATGTCTGACGATTTTGATTTACTAGAAACAAATACCAACGAAAAAAGTGAGAAAGTAGATGTTAATTGGGGAAAAGCCATCGACACTATGAAATCTAAATTAGCTCAAGAAGATGATCCTGAAAGTCGTCAGAAAATATTAAACGCAACGCTCGACGATGTGGTTCACATGGCAGAAAAGGAC
>JAAEZL010000333.1:419-1515 GCA_018222875.1 Algicola sp. | reverse complement strand
TTGCATTGCTGCATTACTCCCTGTCGCAGCATTCTCTAATGCAAATATGATGACTCATAAATATTTAGAAGATGAAACTTTTCCTGATTCTGAGGTTTTGCAACCTTTACTTTGGGATATGAATGAACTCCAAGAAGAAGTTGATTTTGGATCTTTACGTTGGAATTATAATGAAGATTTAGGAACTTCTATTTCATTAAATTATGCTTTTCAAAGTGAGTCTATCGGTTATTTAAGCTCTGACGTTGTTATGCAGCGACCTTTCCATGATTATGAAAAAGAAGGTGTTAAAACAGCTTTAAATTCAATTGAACAAAGTGTTGGTGTTACATTTAACGAAGTTTTTTCTGCGGAAGATGCAGATTTTATTTTCATTGTTGGACAAGTCGGTGATGGAGCTTCTTTACCTCCTTCAAATGAAATTGATGCATCTCAAATGCGTTATATTAAAATTTCAGGCTCTGAAACATTAAATTATTTTAATGAAAACCTTGGTAATGAATACGGTATTTATGACAACTATCAAGAAGCATATGCATCAGGTATTAGTACTGTTCTTCATGAAGTTGGTCATCTTTTAGGTTTAAAACATCCTTTTGATGGAAACACAGTGTTACCTGAAGAATATAATAATAAGTTTTATACAGTAATGGCTTATAATACAGGTTGCACAGGAACAGATTGTTTTATGCCAACCACATTGAAAAAAATGGATATTGTAACTCTACAATATTTATATGGTAAGCCTGTTGCTCAAAAAAATACAGGTAATGATATTTACGAATATGATGACGCTTATTCTTATCATCAATTACTAATTGATAATGGTGGTGAAGATACTATCAGTTTAGAAAATGTTACAAAAAATAGTGTTGTAGACCTTCGACCAACAGCATTTAGCTCAATTATTCCTAATCCTAGCTTTAATAAAGATGAAGTTACCAATGAAATTTTAGGTCGTACATTTAACAACTTTACTATGGATGCTGATAGCCAGATTGAAAACGTTGTCGGTGGTTCAGGTGATGATGAATTAATTGGCAATGATTTAAATAATGTCATTGAAGGTGGTGCTGGCAATGATACTATTCGAGCA
>JAAEZL010000333.1:0-409 GCA_018222875.1 Algicola sp. | reverse complement strand
CTGTAATTTATGAAGGTAAATATGCTGATTATGATATGGTTGAGAATCTTGATTACATTACCATTACATCTAAAACAGGCGCTCAATTTACACATAAGTTAATGAGTATTGAAAGTATTCAATTTTCAGACCATTCAACATCTATTGGTCAAGAAATACAATTTTCAAGTGGTAGTGATGTAACATTAGAATCTAACTTGGTTAGTTCTACAGGTGAAAGCTTAAATTGGGCTTGGTTACAAATTGATGGTTATGATGTAGAAACAACAGGTGATAACTCTAGTACTTTAACATTTATTGCTCCAAGAGTAGCTGAAGATGTTTCAATGCGCTTTAGTGTTGTTGCTAACGATTCTAATAAATTTTATTCAGAAACTATTACGGTAATTATTAAAGCAAATGTTGCCCC
>JAAEZL010000332.1 GCA_018222875.1 Algicola sp. | reverse complement strand
TTTTAATTCTTATATTTAAACTTTAGAATCGTAACGACGGAAAATAACGAGCGTTTCCAATCGCACGATATCATACACAATTACGTTACCTGCAAGCACCGAAAATAAATATTAATCCTAAAAGAGATGAAAGATAAAATCATCGAAAAATCAACTGAAATGTTCCTTGTACGAGGTTCAAAAGGATTGACAATGGATACGATTGCTTATGAAATGGGAATTTCTAAAAAAACCATCTATAAATATTTTAATACAAAAAGAGAACTTGTAAAGGCTGGTTCAGAATATTTATTTCATAGAATCACAAATGGTATTAATGAAATTATGGAATTGAATGAAAATCCCATTAGAGAAATGTATCTAATTAAAGATTTTGTTTTTAAAGTTTTAAAAAGTGAAAACACTTCACCATACCTTCAATTTCAAAAATATTTTCCAAAAATATATCAATCTTTAATAACTCGTCAATTTGCTGAAATGGATAAGTGCATTACCAAAAACTTAAAAAAAGGAATCAAGCAAGGATTGTATAGCAAAGAAATTAACATTAAACTAATAAGCCGTTTTTATTATATTGGAATAAATAACATTAAAGACAAATCAATATTTAACCCAAAAGATTTTACTGCTACCGAAATTAATAATGCTTATTTATACTTTTATTTAAAAGGTATCTGTACTCAAAAAGGATTAGACCTATTAAACAATTATAAAAAATCGGAAAAATGATTCAGAAAAATATAGAATTTCTAAAAGAAACAATTGAAGAAAAGATACCAATTCATAGATTTTTAGGCTTGAAATTATTGATTCTCGAAAAAGGATTTGTAAAAGTAAACGTTCCTTTTAGAGACGAAGTTGTTGGAGATATTAGAAGAAATAGATGGCACGGTGGAATTATTGCAACAATAATGGATTCTGTAGGAGGCATAGCAGGTGGAACTCACTTTACATCCTTTGAAGATAAGTTAGCTACAATTGATTTAAGAATAGATTATCTAAAAGGAGCAGAAGCATTACCAATAATTGTAGAAGGAAAAATCGTTAGATTAGGCAATAGAATACTTGTAACTAAAATGAAAGCCTTCCAAAAAGATGAATTAATAGCAGAAGGAAAAGGGGTATATAATTTTATAAGAATTGATAATTCAGATAAATAGTAAAATTAAAAACTATAGAGACTGTACCAATTAACCAATTGCAACTATTATAATCCGAATGAAATTAGAATCGTAAATATATCGGAGTAAAATAATAAAGAATGGGATAGAAATTGCCAGCAGGTAACAACGTATATAGCTCATAGCTTGGTAGTTGCTTAAACGAAGTTAATGTATATTTGGAAAGTCGCCAAATTTTTAAATTTGACGATTTCCAAGTAAAAAAAATAAATAGTAAAATTTAAAAATCTGGCTTGAGCTTAACCGAATAGTTATCGCTAATTCACACGCTACGAGCCATATACAAAACCGTTAGCAACAATAGTGCATTACCGAAAATTAAGCTGGTCAGCAAACTTTCTG
>JAAEZL010000128.1:6331-7652 GCA_018222875.1 Algicola sp. | reverse complement strand
ACATTATCCTGTGATGAAGCTTTCAATTCGGCAACATTCGATCTTGAAGCAATTTTGAATTCAAATGACATTAACACAGCCAACACAGTAACATTTTACACAACGCTTTCAGATTTAGAAATGGCTAGCAATGAAATCCTTATTCCTGAACATTATGTGAACACGACTAATCCTCAAACCATTTATGCCAGAATCGATAATCCGCCTTGCTATACGATATATGCATTTGATGTTTTAGTCGAGAATTGTCCTCCTACTATTCCTGGAGGGTTTTCTCCCAATGGAGATGCTATAAACGACTGGTTTAATATTCAAGGTCTCTATGATATATTTGAGAAACATGATTTAAAAATTTTTAACAGGTATGGCACGCTTATATTTGAAGGAAATAATGAACAACCATGGTATGGTTTAATTAACAGAGGTTTAAATAATCATGGCAAACGTGTTCCTGTTGGTACTTATTTTTACGTCATTAATTTCAATGATCCAAATTACGAATCTAAAGTAGGCTGGGTATACGTCAACTACTAAAATGTTAAAATTTGACGTTGTTCGTCGTATATATTTGTCATTTAACTTCTTATACTATAATTTCAAAGATAATATTCACTAAGTCCTCTTTTCCCTCATAATTAGTGACGCTTAACCTACTAGACATGAAAAGATATCTTACACTTTACAGTTATTGTTGTTCCGCATTCTTTTTTGAAAAACTCTTAAGGACATTATACGAATAATACGCTCTCACTACCACAAGTATACTCTAATGTTTCCCCAACTAAAAAACCTACACCATGATATATGTAATGATATATGTATTCATTTTTAAACCTAAAGAACGTAAGTTATTAATCAAAAAAGCTTCAGAATTCATGTCGTTTAAAAAAGTCAAATGTTAATATTTTATGCATTTTGTCGTAAATATTTGCATTTCATCTAATACTGTTCTATATTTCGACCATTGAAATTAAAAAATTAGCCCAAAGTCCCAAACCTCATGGCTAACCACCATGAACTTAACCGCTTAATAATGAATATTTTAAAACAATCCCTCGCAGTATGTTTCTGCTTAGTATTTGGCCTCATTACCTATGGTCAGCAAATAAGTATTAACAACACGTTCACCGAACAACAACTTATAGAAAACAATCTTGTTCAAGGTTGTGTTGAAACGTCAAACATTAGCTCGCAAGTTAATGGATCTATAAACGGATTCAATAGTTTTGCCTACTTTGAAAAAGCTGGTTCTGATTTTCCATTCGAAAATGGTATCATGCTTTCAACCGGAAATCCGGTTTCTGGAGGTAACACTCAAAAC
>JAAEZL010000128.1:0-6321 GCA_018222875.1 Algicola sp. | reverse complement strand
AAACAATGCTATTTTAAATGAAGGTCAATCCGACTGGACTACTGATCCTGATTTAGAAACCGCATTAGGAATCTCAGGGACCTTAAATGCCACCTCTATTGAATTTGATTTTATATCGGTTTCTAACCAAATTCAGTTTAATTACATTTTAGCTTCCGAAGAATATTTTGGAAACTTTCCTTGTGAGTATTCTGATGGCTTTGCTTTTCTTATAAGAGAAGCAGGAACAAGCGACCCTTATACCAATATCGCACTTATTCCAGGTACAACAACTCCTGTGAATACAAATACCATACATGACGAAATTGTAGGTTTCTGTTCAGCTTCAAATGAAGAGTATTTTGAAGGATACAATTTAGGAGATACCAATTATAATGGTCGAACAGCTGTTATGACTGCAACTGCTGCCATTTTACCAAATGTACAATACCACATCAAAATAGTCATTGCAGATCAAACAGATAAAAATTATGACTCTGCCGTATTTATCGAAGGTAACAGTTTTAATTCTAATGTCGATTTAGGAGCTGACATTCAAACCTGTGCAAGTGATGTTACTTTAGATGGTAATATTGAAAACCCTCTAGCGACGTATTCCTGGTATTTTAATAATGTTTTAATTCCGGGAGAAAATGTATCGACATTAAATGTAACGCAATCGGGAGATTATACCGTTTCGATAGAAATTCCTTTAACAAACTCTACTTGTGTTATTGAAGATACTGTAAATGTATTGCTAAGTTCAACACAATCTGCAGATGCTATTTCAAACTACGAACTTTGTGATGATCTTAGTGCTAATGGTATCGAATTATTTGATTTATCTACTAAAGATTCAGAAGCTCTAGCCTCTGTTCCATCTTCAAGTTATACACTAAGTTATCACTATACACAAACTGATGCGTTAACAGGAAATAACGCTATTACATCTCCAATTCAGAATTCTACAAATCCTCAAACCATTTATGTAAAAATAGAAGACACTGTTAATGGGTGTCTGGCATTTCAAAGTTTTGATTTGGTCGTAAACCCATTACCTGCTGTTGTAGATCCAACACCTTTAATTGTGTGTGATGATTCAACTTCTGATGGTGTTACCACTATAGATTTATCTCAAAAAGATGATGAAATCACTGGTGGGAATTTCGATTTAATAGTAACATATCATTTAACTCAAAATGATGCAGATAATGGTATCAATAGCATTCCGTTACCTTATGTAAACACAAATATTACTGAAACATTATTTGTTAATGTCACTGATGCCAATACTGGTTGTTCTAGTACAACGACTTTGGATATTGAAGTTTTAGATAATCCTTCAATCAACACGGATCCGCAATACCTCGATGCTTGTGATACTGATCATGATGGATTTGCGATTTTCGACTTAACAACAGTTATTGATGATGTGCTTCAGGGTCTGACAGACGTAAACGTTACATTTCATATCTCTCAAGAAGATGCTGATTTAGGAATTAATGCAATTGCAAACGAAGCTAATTATCAAAATATCATCAGTAATGAACAAATTGTTTACATCAGAGTTGAAAATCAAACAACGGGTTGTGCCAGTATTACACCTATAGAGCTTCACACTAATTTATTACTAACAGCAACTAATATAAGAGATATCAGTTTATGTGATGCTGACAATGATGGGCAGGAAGAAGTTGATCTGGCCAACGTTGCCCTGGGAATCATAGGTGATCTTGAGGATGTTTTGGACATAGACATCACTATCGATTTTTATCTTACGGAAGAGGATAGAGATAATCAAGTTAATGCCTTAGATCCTACAGTACCTTTTTTTCCAAGCGAAAGTCCACAAACTTTATATATGGTGTTATCTAGTCCAACATGTCAGGAAATAGAACAAATAGAAATAAATATTTATCCTATTACAGAATTTGATTCAATAGGTCTGGTTTCTGTATGCGACGATGATCAAGATGGCTTCACAGAAATTGATTTAAGTCAGTTTGACGCTGAAGTTACAGGCAATCAAGCAAATTATTCTGTGAGTTATTTTGCCTCACAAGAAGATGCAGATTCTAATTCTAACGCACTTCCAACAAACTTTACGAATACAAGTAATCCTCAAACTATTTTTGCGAAAATTAGATACGATTTAACAAGCTGTGCTGATACTAATTCGTTTCAAATAGAAGTATTACCTGCACCAGAAAGCAATACTCCAGAGGATATTATCATATGTGATGATGATCAGGATGGTATTTCATTAATTAATTTAGATGCCATGATTCCTGATGTTGTACCAAATACGACGAACAGAATCATTACATTTCACCCCTCACGAAGTAACGCAATAAATAATATAAACGTAATTACGAATACATCTGCATTTCCGGCAGAGACAGAAGATTATTTCATAAGAATAGAAAACACCTTAACAGGTTGTTACTCACTGGAGTTTTTCAATGTTATAGTCAACACGTTGCCAGTCATAAATGCCATCAACCTCTATAAGTTTTGCGAAATAGGTGATGATGGTTTAGGTGAGTTTATATTTTCAACACAAGATGCTGATATTTTAAATGGACAGACTGGAAAGGAAGTCTATTATTATGAAACTGCTTCAGATGCTGAAAACAATACAAATCCAATTGATAAAGATAACATCTATGTGAATGTAACCAATCCTCAAACTATTTATGTTAGGGTTGAAAACATTACAGATCCCAATTGTTATGCAACCTCATCGTTTCCTATTGAAGTTGGTACAAACCCAGAATTTAATGAACCTACTGACATTTTTATCTGTGATGACATAACCAATGATGGGAGTGTTGAATTTGATTTTAACGTACAACTTGCTGAAATTACGCAAGGCATAAGTGATATTGAAGAAGTAAGTTTTCACACTACAGCAGCTGATGCAGAGAACAACACCAATGCGCTGCCTTTAAATTTTAGCAATACCGTAAATCCACAACAGATTTATGTGAGAATAAATAACGGAACTATCTGTGAATCATACACCTCTTTCGTGCTTAATGTTATTGCTGCTCCTGATGTTAACATGCCTCAGCCATTAACTTTGTGCGATGATGATTATGATGGAATTGTAACCTTTGACTTGACACTTTCAGAGTTTGATATTTTAGATGTTAGACAGGATAATATTGAAATTTCTTATCATGAAACACTTGAAGACTCCTTCTTACAAACTAATACAATTTTAGATCCTGATAATTATACTAATTTAACCAATCCACAAACCGTATATGTTCGTGTAACCAATACTATTTCAGATTGTTTTGTATCTGTTCCATTAGAATTAATAGTGAACTTACCCCCTGCTATTAATCCAATTTCTGAATATATTGTATGCGACAATGAGTCAGGTATGACGGATTTAATGGAAATTAATTCAACAATACTAGAGCAAAGTGCCAATGTATTAATAAATTATTACCCAAGCTTACAAGATGCTGAAAACGAAACAAATACTTTAAATTCTAATTATAATTATCAATCAACAAGTGATAGTATTTATGCTCGTGTTGAATTTTCAACAACACATTGCTTTTACATTCATGAATTTTCACTTCTGGTAAATCCTGCTCCTGTGGCAAATCAGCCTGGCGACTTAGTGACGTGTGATGATGATTATGATGGCTTTTTTGAATTTAATCTGAGTCAGCAAAATCCTGTTGTTCTTGGTACTCAAAATCCGGTAAATTTTAGTGTAAGTTATTATGATGACAATTTACTTGCTGAAGAAGGTGAAGATGCTCTACCTCTGGTTTTTGATGCCTTTGACGGACAAATAATTTATGTCCGCGTTGAAAATAACACATCGGGTTGTTATACACTAACACAGTTCACTACAATTGTACATTCTAAACCAATCGTTGATATTGATGATCAGGTCATCTGTCTGAATAATTCACCTTTACTTGTTAGCGCAAATACGAATCAGTCAGGAGACACTTACCTCTGGTCCACAAACGAAACGACTCCAGAAATTGAAATTACTGAAGTTGGAACTTATTCTGTGACAGTCACAACACCTTTTGGTTGCGAAACAACACGAGTATTTAATGTCACTGAATCTGAAACTGCTACAATAGAAATAACCGAAACTGTAGATTTTTCTGATCCTAATAATATAACAGTTACAATAAGTGGCATTGGTAATTACATATACCAGTTAGATGATGACGAGCCACAGCTCTCAAATGTGTTCCAAAACGTGAGTATTGGATATCATACCATAAGAATCATAGATTTAAACGGTTGTGCTGAAGTCACTAAAGAGATCGTCGTTATTGATGCGCCAAAATTCATGACACCAAATGACGATGGTTATTTTGATACATGGCATATTACAGGTGTTGAAACTCTGCCAGGTACTATCATTTATATTTACGATCGCTACGGTAAACTTTTAACGCAATTAACATCCTCATCTGAAGGCTGGAACGGTAGATATAATGGCAATCTCATGCCTGCAAATGACTATTGGTTCCTTGCTAAAGTAAGAAAAGGATCTATTGCTTTTGATGTAAAAGGGCATTTTGCATTGAGATATTAATGACCAGTTACTTGATTTTGTTGCATTTTATCTGATAAAAGCTACTGTTAACATTATAAAATTTTAATACACATTATTTTTTTTTACATTCACAAGTTCAAGATTTCTCTGCCCTGAAATCTGCTATATTGAATTTATCTATTTGTTATAATTAGCATTAATAAATGAAAATATTAAAGTGCTTGTGTATTGGATTCCTACTGTGTTCAATTAATATAACATTAGCACAACAGATAACAACAGATAGTACTGGTTCCCTTGAGGCTTTAATACAAGCTAACCTGGGGCAAGGCTGTGTGGAAATATCTAATATTTCTAGTTCCATAAATGGGCAACCTGACGGCATTGTTTCCTATGGCTCTTTTGAAAAAGCAGATTCTAATTTTCCGTTTCAAAATGGTATAGTTTTATCTACCGGAAGAATTAGTTCTGCTGGTAACAATCTAAATACAAGCAACCTAAATGAAGGTTCCGGTAATTGGCCTGGTGATTCTGATCTTGAAACCACATTAGGGATTTCAAATACTTTAAATGCTACTGCAATTGAATTCGATTTTACATCTGCCGTAGATCAAATTGCATTTAATTATATCTTAGCATCTGAAGAATACAATTCAAATTTCCCTTGTCAATATGCGGACGGTTTCGCGTTTCTTATCAAAAAAGCAAATACTTCAGCACCTTATGAAAACATCGCACTAATTCCCGGTTCTACAACACCTGTAAACACCAGTACAGTGCATCCGGAAGTTGTAGGGTTTTGTGATAGTGAAAATGAAGAGTATTTTGGCGGTTACAATGTTGGTGATACCAATTACGACGGCAGAACAACAGTGCTTACTGCCAGAGCTGATATATTGCCTAATGAAGTTTACCACATAAAACTTATTATAGCCGATCAAACCGATCAAAATTATGATTCTGCTGTTTTTATTGAAGATACCAGTACAATTGCTTCTTTAGACTTAGGGCCAGACATTGATATTTGTGGTGATTCAATAGTTTTAAATGGTGATGTAGATAATAGTCTGGCAATGTATCAATGGTATAAAGATGGTCAACTGATCTCAGGTGCTGTAAACCCTTCATATCTTATCACTGTATCTGGTACTTATCGCATTGAAGCTACGTTACCAATTGATAACAATGTTTGCATGGTTGAAGATGAAATCGTGGTTAATTTAAGTTCGGAACAAGAGATAGAACCGCTTTCTGATTTTATCAAATGTGATGACGCTTCTAACGATGGTCAAGAAGTCTTTGAGCTCACTACAAAAAATCCGGAGATTCTGGCTCAACTTCCAGATGGAAATTACAAAATATCATATCACCTGACTAATGTTGGTGCAATAACACAAACTGCAACGATTACTGTACCAATTCAAAATAGTACAAATCCGCAAACTATATATGTAAGAGTAGAAAATATTGATACGGGTTGTTTAGGTTATACAACCTTTAATTTAGTAGTGAACAACGCACCAGAATACAACGAACCAATAGACATCGATATCTGTGATGATAACCTGGCAGATGGAATTACAACTGTTAGTTTTGAGGAAACAACACTAAACATCCAATCTGCTAATCCAGACGTTTTTGTTGCTTATTACAACACATTCTCAGATGCCGAATTAGAAACCATGCCAATTCCTGAACCATATGAAACAACCAATGCTTCAGATTTAGTATTTGTTAGACTTACAGATAGCATCTCAAGTTGTTTTAGTATTTTACCATTACAGATTAACGTTCTTGAA
>JAAEZL010000331.1 GCA_018222875.1 Algicola sp. | reverse complement strand
TAGAATTCTCATTGTTTGTTCAAATGTTACACAACGTAATTGTGTATGATATCGTTGCGTGTTTAAGCACTAAAGTTAGCAAATAAATCACAGATAGAAAGTCCGCGAGGACTTTCGTAAGTAGGCTATAATTAGCAATGAATTATACACGGTGTTGTAAAACGTTTTTATTTTTTTTTCAGCTTGTGAATTCCGCTTTCTAAATATTCTTTCCACAATCTTAGATTTTCATTTGAAATGGGATAATTAATTTCTGTATTGTCTAATTCTACAATAATTGTCGCAATTCTATTTCCGATTTTATTATTAGAATCCCAAGTAAAATAGTCGGAAAACGTTAATCCAGAGGCAATAGTTTTTAGATTTTCATAAGTTAGATTTCCATTAATCGTTTCGGTGAGAATTTTATTCACATGTTTTTGCTCAATTTCAAATTCCGAATTAGATTCTATTCTCACAACACTAATTTCAGAAGTATCGTAAGTTACTTTTTTTATGCTTCCATTTAAATCAGAAGAAAGCAATTCAGAGCTTATTTTATTCTCAAAATATTCTTTTAAAATGCTTTCGGTCATTGATTTGTCAAATGTTTTACAACGTAATTGTGTATGGTTTGTTGCGGAAATGGAAGCGCACGTACGCGGCTGGCTTTCCGGGGAAAAAACGTGCGCTGTTTGCACTGTTTTTCCGATTTATATTTTTTTAAATGTAAGAAAAAATCTTGGAGTTGGTTATTGTTAGCAATTAACTATACACGTTGTTAGCTGTAGTTTTTGTTTTTTCCGAATATCAGTAGTATGTCAGCAATTGGATAAGCCAATGCGACCACTATTCCAAGTATTCCATATAATGTTTTTCCTTCTAATAAAAATCCAGTAATCGAAAACCATAAAATCAGCAAGCAAAAAGGGTAGAGAAGTAGTCTTGTCAACAGTTTCGTGAAAGTCCATTCTTTAACATTTTCTGTTTTTGATTCCGATTTTGATTTATTAATTAGTTCGGGATTATTGGTTTGTTCTATATTTTCAATTGCTTCTTTCAATTCGTCAGTCAGAAGTTGAGTTTCGTATTTCTTTGCTTTACTTGAAACTAAATGCAATAAAAATCCAATAACTGAAATTCCGATTGTTCCAATTATTGCCTTTTTAAAATCATTTGAAAGGAACAAAACTAAAATTAATACAATAAAAAATCCGATAATTATTTTATTCAGTAGCTTGTGATAAGGGTTTTTCTCTGTTCTTATTCCGTTCAGTTCGTCATTTTGATTAAAAGTCAGATGGAATATTGGATAAGCACCACGCAAAAAATGAGATGAACGCCAAATCAAAAGTTCATTCCGTTTAATTTCTCCACTGTATTTTGTTGTATTGTAGTGAAATGCATCGTTCCAATGGTTTGTCAGATTACTTTTTTTGTTCTGAACAATTAATTTTTCGATGTCTTTCTTTTTTACCAAAAAAGTTGGTTTAAATTACAGCTAACGTAATTGTGTATGATATCGTGCGATTGGAAATGATCGTTGTTTTCCGT
>JAAEZL010000127.1:1092-7774 GCA_018222875.1 Algicola sp. | reverse complement strand
GCTGCATCTGAACATGCGATGTTTGAATCAAATTCCGGAGCAGTTACTGTTGCCTCTGGTGCTGGATCAACTGTGATGACATATGGTCCTGCTGCAAGGTCGCGATCACATGCGTCCTTATCATTGTAAGTAATTGTGATTGTTCCTCCACAAGCTGTGTAGTCTTTTACAACTACTGCTTCAATCTCACCTGAGATCTCACATAATGTTTGCTCTAAGCCATTGCTGTATGTTGCATTACCTGCTTCAAAAGCCGCTGCATCTGAACATGCGATGTTTGAATCAAACTCTGGAGCAGTTACTGTTGCCTCTGGTGCTGGATCTACTTCTATATAGAATGGTCCTGCACTCAGTGGATTCTCACATACGTCTAATCCAGCATAAGTAATAGTAATTAATCCACCACATGCTGTATATTCTTTTACAACATTAGCTTCTAACTCTCCTGAGATCTCACATAAACCACTTAATCCATTAGTATAAGTCGCATTACCAGCTTCAAATGCTGCTGCATCTGCGCAAGCTATCTTATCTGAAAACTCTGGTGCTGTTACTGTTGCCTCTGGTGCTGGTAAAACTGTAATGGTTTTTCTGTAATCAATTGTACGTCCGCACTCATCTGTGAATGTCCAATCTACAAACAGAGTTCCTCCACAAGCATCATAGCTTCCGCTTAATACTCCTGGAACTTCTCCATTGATTCCACATGTACCGTCTAAGCCATTGCTGTATGCTAAGTTAGTAACGATATAATCGTCTGCTAAATCACAAGTCACATTAATGTTTGGTAATGGGTTTGTAAATTCTGCCTCTGGTGCTGGATCAACTGTAATAGTCTGTGATGCACTAAGTGGTGTTCCACAAGCATCTTCTCCATCCCATGTTACTGTTATGGTTCCTCCACACTCATCAAAATTATTAGTCTGTACTGGATTTAATGATCCACTGATATTACAAAGACCTTCCAATCCATTACTATACCCTAACGATCCTGCCTGATATGCATCTGCATCTGAACAACTTAAAGTAAAGTCATTTGCTTCATCTAAGGTTGGTGATGGTGCCGGATCTACTTTTAATTGCTTTCTTGCGGTGATTGTTCGTCCACAAGTATCTGTGTAAGTCCAGTCAACGAATAATAATCCTCCACATGAATCAAACTCTCCGCTTAATACACCGAGTACTTCTCCATTAATTCCACACTCTCCATCTAATCCATTTGAATAACTTAATAAGCCTGGCTCATAATTTGATGCCTCTGCACATGATATTTCTTCATGCTCTGCTGGTGCAAAAACTGCCTCTGGTGATGGATTTACGTCAACATCAAAAGGCCCTGCGCTTAATGGTCGTCCGCACTCATCTTCTCCACTATATGTAATCGTTATTTTTCCACCACATAAATCATATTCTTTTAAAACATTAGCTTCTAACGATCCTGAAATCTCACAGTCGCCTGCTAATCCATTTGTATAAGTAGCTATTGCTGCACTAAAGCCTTCAGCATCTACACAATCAATAGTTGATGGAAATTCTGGTGTAGTAACTACAGCCTCTGGTGCCGGATCAACATCTACATCAAATGGTCCTGCGCTTAATGGACGTCCACAAGCATCTTCTCCACTATATGATATCGTTATCTTTCCTCCACAAGCATCATACTCTTTTAAAACATTAGCTTCTAATGATCCTGAAATCTCACAGTCTCCATCTAATCCATTTGTATAAGTTGCTGCTGATGCTGTAAAGCCTGCTGCATCTGAACATGCTATTGTAGATGGAAATTCTGGTGTAGTTACACTAGCCTCTGGTGCTGGTAATACATCAATATCTACTGTTGCGCTAAGTGGGTTTCCACACTCATCCTCTCCTGTCCAGGTTATAGTAATATTTCCGCCACAGGCATCAAAATTGTTTGTCTGTACTGGCTCTACTGATCCACTTATCTCACAAACTCCTTCTAAACCATTTGAATAGTTTAAGGCGCTGGCTACATAAGTTGACGCATCTGCACATGATAATTCTGACTCTACCTCGATAGCGTCAAACTCTGGTGCTGGTGCTGGATCTACTGTAATATCTAACGTTGCACTAAGTGGGTTACCACACGAATCTTCTCCAATATAGTTTACAAGTATTTTACCTCCACAAGCATCAAATTGATTCTTCTGGAATGGCTCTACTGAACCATTTAAACCACAATCGCCTTCTAAACCATTGCTGTATCCTAATGCTCCTGCTACATAACTTGAAGCATCCTCACAACTTAATGTGAAATTCTCTATCGGATCTAAGCTCGCTGCTGGTGCTGGATCTACTGTATAAACCTTCTCTGCATTGATTGTTCGTCCACAATCATCTGAATAGGTCCAGTTTACAGTTATGATTCCTCCACAAACTGTAAAGTCTGGAGTTACCGTTCCTGGTACTGAGCCTTGAATAGCACATGCACTCTTTGATACACCATTACTATATGTTAAATTTGGTGCCTGGAAGCTAAATGCTGCTTCACATGAAATCGTCTCTGGTGAGACTGGTGCAAATTCTGCCATTGGTGCTGGCTGAACTACAATAGTCTGACTTGCTGACACTGAATGTCCACAATCATCTGTTGCTGTCCATGTACGGATAAGCTCTCCGCCTTCACAGGCTAATCCTAAATTATCGTCATTCTCTGAATATACGACCTGAATGTTATCTGTACAATTATCTGTTGCTGTTACGTTTGCTGGTGCTGGTATTAAATCAATACACGTTACCTCTGTATCTGATGGTACACCACTTAATACCGGATCTTCTGAATCGCCTCCCATGTATTCAACATAGATTGGTGATGCAAAATTACCACATGAATCCTCTATAGTATATTCAAATGCCGATAACCATTTACAATCATCATTACCCTTTTCTGTTGCTAATGATTTTGTTACCGTTACCGTTCCGCAGTTATCTGAAAACAACGCTGCTATCTCTGCCTCTGTTGGACCTAGTGGCTTGTTATCAAAACATAGATTTAATCCTTCTGCTCCTGTTGGAACCTGAGCTCCTTTTAATAATTGTGGTGCTTGTGAATCTCCTCCGCTATAATTAACATCTAAATCATCTATCTGATTACCACAAGCATCCATAATTGTATACTTGTAATTGGCTGTCCATGAACAATCATCGCCCTGAGGTGAACCAAACTTGGTTACAATCACATCTCCACAGTTATCTGAGTATAACGCAGCTATCTGACTTACCTTCGGTCCGCTTGGTGCTTGCGAGAAACATAGATTTAAGTTTTCTCCGCCTGTTGGAACCTGAGCCCCATCATTAAGCGTAGGTGGTGTTAAATCACCGCCTTGATAATCAACTTTTATCTGCTCCTCAAAGTCGCCACACTTGATATCGTAAGTGTACTCTACAAACCAGGCGCAATCATCTCCCGACATACTGGTAGTCTTGATCACTTCTGCTGGCGTATCGCCACACTGGTTTAAATACAAGTTCGCCATATCGGCCTCACTTGGGCCTGGAGGTGCGTCTTCCTGACAGCGATCGAAGAAAGTACTTCGCTCTGCCGATTGTGCCATCACTGAACTTATACTAAACGCAAAAAGCATGATAAAGGCAATTGCCTTCATGCTACTTCTTTGTCTGGTAATAAAATCAATGCTACAACACGATAAATCTGTAATAGTCTGCCTGATTGAGGCGAGACCACCACTTCGGGTAAAATTGCTCATAAACATAACATTTGGTTTTAAATTAAAATTATCTTAACATTTATATGTGACAATAAAATACTGCCAGCTAAAGCGTGATTATCTAAATCACGAATAAGCTTAAAAATTCTCTAAGTCCTGTTTTTACAAAACTCAATTCGCCTGAATCTAAAATCCAAGCTTAATAATAAATGCTAATAATCAATTGTTGTGCTATCAAACAATTTTTTCGGTAAGACCACTTAAAATAATTGCTATTAGATATTTTAAGCGAAGCCAATGTAAAATAAATTCACCTTAACTTACTTTCAAAAATAGACCATAAAATATTGAATGCCAAATAATTTTATTGTTTTTTTACATATCAAACAGTTGAACATTCTTTTTTGCATTTAGTCGAAAAGTAATTCGTTTTCAATGCTAAATTCTTCGATAAAACGTAAAGATGTTTTTATCTTTTCATGAAAAATACCATCTTCTTTCAAAAATGGAACCAGTTCTCTGTAACTTATTAATAAAGAATTAATTAATGGAGATGATGATTTTGGATTTCTAAAATGTAATGCTTGGGAGGCATTGAGCAATTCAATCGATAAAATACGCTCTACATTATATATTAATCTAAATGCTTGAGTTGCAGCATTAGCTCCCATACTTACATGATCTTCCTGACCGTTACTAGACACTATACTGTCAACACTCGCTGGAGTTGCTAATTGTTTATTAGCACTTACGATACTTGCAGCTGTGTATTGTGGAATCATGAATCCGGAATTTAAACCAGGACTATCCACTAAAAACGTGGGTAACCCTCTTAGACCAGACACCAATTGGTAGATTCTTCGTTCAGAAATATTTCCAAGTTCTGCCATTGCTATTTTTAAATAGTCTAATGCTAATGCTAAAGGTTGACCGTGAAAGTTTCCACCGGAAATAATTTTGTCATCATCAACAAAGATATTTGGGTTATCTGTTACTGAATTAATTTCAGTAATAAATGTCTTATTCACAAATGCTAATGTATCTTTTGTTGCACCATGAACTTGAGGAATACATCTAAACGAATAAGGATCTTGAACATCTCTTTTTTCCTGATTAATTAATTCGCTTCCTTCAAGAAATTCTCTGATTCGTTTTGCAGTTTTTAGTTGTCCGTTATGAGGTCGAACTAAATGAACCAGTTCATTAAAGGGTTCTATTCTTCCATCAAAAGCATCTAAAGAAATACTGGATATAAGATCTGCCATATAAGACAACTTATACGATTTTATAAGTAAATGAATTCCGTAAGCACTCATAAACTGAGTCCCATTAAGTAATGCCAAACCTTCTTTAGATTGTAATTTAATCGGACTCAAATTTAATTCCTCTAAAACAGATTCAGAACTACATACCTTATTATTATAATGTACTTCACCTTTACCTATTAACGGTAAAGCTAAATGTGCCAATGGTGCTAAATCTCCAGAAGCTCCTAATGAGCCTTGTGTATAAACTAATGGTAAAATATCATTGTTATAGAAATAAACTAAACGTTCAACAGTTTCAACTTGCACTCCACTATGTCCATAGCTAAGCGATTGTATTTTTAAAAACAACATTAATTTAACAACCTCTTTTGGCACCTGATCTCCTATTCCACAAGCATGTGACATCACAAGATTTTCTTGTAACTGGGTTAACTTATCTTTTGAAATCTTCACATTGCACAATGAACCAAATCCAGTATTTATACCATAAATAGGATCATCTTCATTTTTCATTTTTGTGTTGAGATAGTCTCTGCATTTTTCAATTTTATGTTTAGCTTCAGTTGACAACTCTAATTTCGTTTGCAGAAAAATGATATCATGTATTTTAGAAAGGTCTAATGCTTCAGAAGATATGTTATGTGTAGTATTCATTTGTAATAAAAAATTATTTTTCAAAAATCAACAATACATGACTAGTATGCAACAAATGTTAATAATTAATAAAATGTAACTAAAATCCCTATAATCTTTTATTTTTGATAAAACATAAATCATATCTAATGAAAAGAATATTAGTGTTGTTATGCGCTCTAACAATTTTAGCGTGTAAAGAAGAACCCAAAGACTACGTCACTCTTAGCGGAAAAATTTCGAATCCTCACGAGAGCAAAACCTTAAAAGTTTTTAAAGATAAAGATTTTGAAAAAGTAATTACCATTAATAAAGATGGCACTTTTAGTGATACTTTAAAAGTTGCTGAAGGTGATTATTCTATAAAACATGGTGATGAATTTGGATCTATTTATTTGAAAAGCGGATTTGAAACATCTTTTGAAACTGACTACAACGATTTTGATAAAACTCTGGTTTACAAGGGAGATGGAGCTGACATTAATAATTATGTTATCCAGTCTTACCTTTTAGCCGACAACTATTTTACTGAAGATTTATTTGCCAATCCTAATTCTGAAAGCTTAGATAAAGCGGTTTCAGCATATAAAGAGGGGTTTCAAAAACTAGAATCAAACTATAAAGAATTAGATTCTTTACACAAAGCCAATGGTACAAAAACTATGGAAGGCACTATCGCGTCTTTAAACAAGTACTTGTCCGGAAAAATTGCTTTACGTGAAGCGCTTCCTGAAGGTTCTCCTTCTCCAACTTTTGAAAATTACACCAATCATGCTGGTGGAACAACCTCTCTTTCTGATTTAAAAGGTAAATATGTTTATGTTGATATCTGGGCGACATGGTGTGGACCGTGTAAACGTGAAATACCGTCACTTAAAAAGGTAGAAGAACAATTCCATGGAAAAAACATTGAGTTTGTAAGCATTTCTGTTGATGATGAAAGACGAAGCGGAACTAAAGAAAAAGCTTTTGAGGCATGGACCAAGATGGTTAAGGAAAAAGAATTAGGAGGAATTCAGTTGTTTTCTGATAACGCTTGGCAATCTGATTTTGTAAGAAATTATAAGGTAAACGGAATACCTCGTTTTATCC
>JAAEZL010000127.1:0-1082 GCA_018222875.1 Algicola sp. | reverse complement strand
ATCCTAAGCTGGTAGAACTTTTAGAAGAAAAACTTAGCAGCTAATTTTAACACATCTGTTCAAAAATAAAAAAAGTCACTCCATTATTCATGAGTGACTTTTTTTATAAATCATTTAATAATACTATGTTTTATCCGCTTCCTCCTTTTGCTCTGCCTGAGGCTGCTCTTCTGGCTGCCTAAATAAATCTATATAAGCTTCACCTAAAGCATCAATAACATGACTGGCTATCAAACTTTGATATCCGAAATCTTCAATGGCAATATCTGCCGAACGACCATGGAGATAAACACCAAATAAAGTGGCTTGTAAAGCATCATAACCTTGTGCTCTCATTCCTGTAATAATTCCTGTCAATACATCTCCTGTTCCTGCTGTTGCAAGCCCAGGATTTCCTGTTGTATTAACGTAATAGTTTTCATTATAAACAGTAATGGTATTCGCTCCTTTAATTACTATAATGACATCGTGCTTTTTTGAAAACGCTTTGACTTTTCCAAGCTTATCAAAGTCATCCTTCCATGGTCCAATTAATCGTTCTAATTCTTTTGGATGAGGCGTTAAAACAGATTGTTTGGGCACCAATTTCATAAGTGCTTTTTTCTTTGAAATTATATTAATTCCATCTGCATCAATAACTAAGGGAACTTTATTCGATTTAAGAAATTTCTCTAGAGCTGCAACAGTTTTAGAATCTGTTCCCATGCCAATTCCTAAACCAATTATCTCTGGTTTAATCTCAAAATTCACATCTGTAATTAAGGCTTCATCAGCATCAGTAATCACCATTGCTTCAGGAAAAGCGGTCTGCAGTATCGAATAACCACATTTCGGAAGAAAAACCGTAACCATACCTGCTCCAGCGGCTAACGTCGCTCTACTGGCTAAAAGTGTTGCTCCAATTTTACCGTAGCTTCCACCTATTATTAAGGCATGACCATAAGTTCCTTTATTTACAAATTTCTCGCGAGGTTGATACATTGGCAATACTTCATGTTTACCAATTAGGATGGCTTCCGTTTGAGTTTTAAATAAAAACTCACGATCAATACCAATGTCTAAAACTTCCCATTGCAATGAGT
>JAAEZL010000330.1 GCA_018222875.1 Algicola sp. | reverse complement strand
CCAACATTTGTATGGCTTCATTCCAACGACTCAACCTCAAATTCAAGTTTGATACTATTCATTTGTAAAGATTTTGTTACATCAACAATTATCTCATTTTTTTTTATTAAGTTATCCCTAAATTAACGCTCTGTTAATCTAGGTAATATACTTTTAATTTTTAAAACTTATAATGAATACAAAATATATAGATTTAATAAGTCAGACGTTTGATTTTCCACAGCCAGAATTTAAACTAGAAAACAGAACTTTAGAATTTCATGACATCAATTTGATGGAATTGGTAGAAGAATATGGAGCACCTTTAAAGTTTACGTATTTACCTCAAATTTCAAATAATATTAATCGTGCAAAGCAATGGTTTGCAGACGCGATAGAAAACAATAATTACAAAGGAAAATACAATTATTGCTACTGTACTAAAAGCTCACATTTTAAACATGTGCTGGATGAAGCTCTTGAGAATGATATTCATATTGAGACGTCTTCAGCATTTGATATTGATATTGTAGAACGCTTAAAAACCGAAGGAAAAATTACAGATAAAACCTTTGTGATTAGCAACGGATTTAAACGTGCTCAATATGTATCAAATATTGCTCGACTGATTAATAGTGGTCACAAAAATGCAATCCCTATAATAGATAATTATGAGGAAATAGAATTGCTATCTGCTGAAATCAAGGGCAAATACAAAGTTGGAATTCGTATCGCTTCAGAAGAAGAACCAAAATTTGAATTTTATACGTCCAGATTAGGTATTGGTTACAAAAATATTGTTCCTTTTTACAAAAATCAAATTCAAAACAATAAGAAAGTAGAGTTAAAAATGCTTCACTTTTTTATCAATACTGGTATTCGTGATAATGCGTATTACTGGAACGAATTATCTAAGTGTCTGAAAGTTTATACAAGCTTAAAAAAGGTTTGTCCATCACTAGATAGCTTAAACATTGGAGGCGGCTTTCCAATTAAAAATTCATTGGCTTTCGATTTCGATTATGCGTATATGGTGGATGAAATTGTGAATCAAATCAAACTTGCTTGTGAAGAAGAAGACGTTGATGTACCACATATTTTTACAGAATTCGGAAGTTTTACCGTTGGTGAAAGTGGAGGCGCTATCTATGAAGTTTTATACCAGAAACAACAAAATGATCGTGAAAAGTGGAACATGATTAATTCTTCATTTATTACGACTTTGCCTGATACCTGGGCAATTAATAAGCGTTTTATCATGTTGCCGATTAATCGCTGGAATGATAGTTATGAACGCGTACTTTTAGGCGGCTTAACTTGTGATAGCGACGATTATTACAACAGTGAACAACACATGAACGCTATTTATCTTCCAAAATATAATAAAGAAAAGCCCTTATACATAGGATTCTTTAACACAGGAGCTTATCAGGAAACAATTGGTGGGTTTGGAGGTTTGCAACATTGCTTAATTCCATCTCCAAAACATATTTTAATTAACAAGGATGATCATGGTAATATCACCACAAAATTATTTAGTGAACAACAAAAAAGTGAAGA
>JAAEZL010000329.1 GCA_018222875.1 Algicola sp. | reverse complement strand
AATATAAACTGCTTCATTTTCCTCTGCAATATCCATACATTTATGAAATGCATCATTATCAACATTATTCCCAGTTGAAATAATTTTGTCAAGAATAGATTGTTCTGAATATACTCCAAACTCGATATTTTCATTGATAAAAGAATAATCATACAAGTTTATTGAAGTTACAACTCCTTTTTTCTCATTACCATAATACTTACCATGTAATTTAGATGCATAAATAATACTTACTTTTGGAAACTTTTTAAAAAAATCAAAGTCTTCTCTGCTAAAACTTTTACTTACTTTTTTTTCATTCTTACCAAAAACAATAATTATGTGAAGCTTATCATTATAAACATGCTGCTTGAACAACTCTTTAAAATGATTATCTAGCTTAATAAAAGGTGACACTAATAACAATATTTCGTTTGCTTCCCAAATGATATTATCAATTGCTTCCTCTAATTTCTTTCCTGTTAAAAACGTACTCATAATATTTACTTTAACTATTCTCTATAATCGCAATTTAGCTCACGAATTCTTCATTTTTTATTAGGTGTTCGTGAATCGATTCCTCTTATTTGGCTGCTTCCTTAACTATAGCAATCTCCTTGTCTGTTAAACCATAAAGTTCATAAACCGTTTGATCTATTTCTCTCTCCATTTTAACAATTTCTTTTTTCAATTCGTCTGCTCTTTGTTTCTGTTCGTTAAAATACTGCATCCATTCCGCTGCATCGCTTAAGGTCAATTTAGCATATTCCGTTTTATTTTCTTTCGCAGACTTTTTTCTTGCTTTTTCCAATTCTTTTAAGAATTCACCAAATTCCAATTCGTGCCAGTTTTGAAGCTTTTTAGATGGACTGAATTTATACTTTGCTTGAACTAAGTTGATTAAACCATTTACTACTTCTAATTTTTGTTCCGTAAATCTTATGTTTTTTGAAACTGCTTCGGTAAATATATTTGAACTGACTTGATTTATGTTTTTTGTAATAGGAATTTCAACTAACTGTGATTTCTTAACTTTAGGGAATAAGGTTTTGTTGTCGCTAAATAACTTAGTCCAATAGTACTTTATTAATTTAGAATTTATTATTGAAAAAAGACTTTCAATATTTAAATTTGAAGGCATCAATTTATATTCATTCATTATTAAACAATAAATTGTATTTAAAGCATAAAACTGGCTTTTATCAATAGTTGAAACAGGTGTTGCGCCTATTTGTCTTATTACAATTTTCTCATTTAAAAAGAATTTCTCATCTCTTTTTCTATGTAACCAATCGCCATACGAGATATAATTCCCTGACCAATTAATTGAATAAGGTTCAAAATCTTTTCCATCAATAAATTTCTTGTGATTATCTGTCTCTTTATTATTTCGAATATATTTTTCTTTGAAATCTTTACTGTTTCCTGCTCCACCAATTTGTATACCAATGCAAATATCCGAGACTGTTCCCAGTTTTATGGAATTGTTATTTATTTTATCTAGTAGATTTAAATCGTCTGTCGTTAATTGAACATTCAATCTTGCGAATTGGTCATTAACTATCCTCTGGTAT
>JAAEZL010000328.1 GCA_018222875.1 Algicola sp. | reverse complement strand
AAACGGAATTTTCGCCAAAAAAGGCTCATCCTTGCTTAAAAACGCAAGACTGAAATTCCGCAACAAACCTTATACAAACTCGTTGGCATTAATTATGAAAAAACCGCTTCTATTAATAATTTTTGTTCTGACAATGTTAAAATTGTCTGCTCAAGATACTTTGGTTTTTTCTCAACAGAATTCTTCATTGTTTAGCACTAAATACATTTTATATCATAAATCAAAAACTTTTGAACACAAATTTAAAACTGATGATGGACAACTTTGGTACGGAAAAGGAACTTATGAAATAAAGAAGAAAAAATTAATTTTAAGTTTTGGAGACTCTGAAAAAGGAATTAAGGATGATAATAAAATTACTAAAATATACGACCGAAATAATAAAACTGACACATTGCTTGTTGAAATATTCGATAAAAAACTGAACTCATCATCTGGACATATAAAATTCAAAGAACAATATTTCTATGGAGGTTTTGATAATGGAATAATAAAAATTCCGAAAAGTATATTTGAAAATATCGACAACCCAATTGTCGAGACTTTTATTCAAGGTTCACTTGTGAATATTGAACTAACGAAAATAACGGAATTAAATGTTTTGAAAATAAAAGCATTTGATATTTATAGCTATTATCATTTTGAATCAAACTTTGAACGAATATTGACTTTTAAAAAGGATGAATTAAAATCAGATGATTTTTACAACACAACGAATAAACGGAAAGTGAAATTTATATTAGAAAAATAACTAATGCCAACAACGTGTATAATTAATTACTGCTGATTTACCTAGCGGAAAATCCCTTGAAATTAATTAACTTAGTCCTAAGCGGAAAATGACTCGCGTCCTTTTCCGTAACTAATCATAACACGAACACGTTGTAAAACATTTGAATGAAAATCCTGCTAACCATTTTATTACTATTAAATTTTGGAGTTTCTAACTCTCAAAACTTCATTGATGGAATAATTTCTTGTGCAGAACATCAAGTAAATGAAAAATTTAAATTTATAGTTGATAAGGATATACTCAAGACAAACTTTGAATTTGAAGAATCAAAAACCATAGTTGAAATTCATAATCCCGAAAAAGGACTTGAACGAATAAGTTTAGCGGAATTTAAAAAATCTGAGTATCCAGCAATCCAGTTTTGGCTGAATTATAAAATAACTTATCAAAACCTCGAATTGACGGAATTATTGATTCCATTCAATCTGAATTGCACAACACCTTGGAATAAAAACGATGCTCAAGAAATTTTAGAACCTTATTTAAGTGTTTTACAGAATAAGACAAATATTGACTTAAAAGAAGCAATTATAATCGGAAAGAAAAATGGATTGAATGAAATATATTCTTGGGATATTGATTTTGAAAAAAAGAAACTGATTTGGATTTTAAAAAGTAAATTAGAAAATAATCAATCAAAAGTGATAAAAATAAATTCTAAAAACGGAAAAATATTATCGGAATTTATAGAAATCCCAATTGATTAAATAACGTTTTACAACAACGTGTAAGCGCAATAACTACTGAATTCCCTATCGGAAATTC
>JAAEZL010000327.1 GCA_018222875.1 Algicola sp. | reverse complement strand
TCATAACGCTTATAAATTCCGTTTGAGTGGCAATTCCGTAAGCTAGCTCAAATTCCAATCTGTTTTTTAATGTACTTATTGAGTGTAAAATTCCGAACGTATCAAAATTCAGATTGCGAGTAAGCAATTCCGCGATTTGTTTGGTGAAATTGAGATGTTTCTATATTCCGAATTGTTTCCGATTGAGTGAGATTCCGCTATTACATGCAACGTATTTGTGTATGAGTAGTAGCGAAATTTTTGCGATCACTTTCGGAAAGTAATTTACAAAATAAAAAAGAATAGCGACTTGAATTAAAAAACCAAGTCGCTATTACTTATACACGTTGTTGTGAGTAGTTTTTACTTTAACTTTTCTAGTAATAGTTCGGCAACTAGTTCCGAAGATGCAGGATTTTGTCCAGTTATTAATAAACCATCTTCGACCGCATAAGGATTCCAGTCGGCTTTTTTAGTGTAAATTCCACCGTTACTCTTTAACATATCTTCAACCAAAAATGGAACAACAGAAGTTAGTTGAACAGCTTCTTCTTCTCCGTTTGTAAATCCAGTTACTTTTTTCCCATTAACCAAAGATGTCCCATCCGTATTTTTTGTGTTTTTAAAAACTGCAGGAGCGTGACAAACAGCAGCAATAGGTTTATTGTTGTTATAAAAATCTTCTATTAAGGCAATTGAGTTTTCATCTTCAGCTAAATCCCATAAAGGACCGTGTCCACCAGGATAAAATACTGCGTCATAATCTGCTTGATTAACAGTTTTCAATTTTATTGTTTTAGATAAGATCTCTTGAGTTTCTTTATCATCATTAAATCTAATGGTTGCTGGAGTTTGGAAATCTGGTTCATTACTTTTTGGGTCAATTGGAGGTTGTCCACCTTTTGGAGATGCCAAAGTAATTTCAATTCCTTTATCCTTTAATAAGTAATAAGGTGCTGCAAATTCTTCAATCCAAAAACCAGTTTTCAATCCAGTATCTCCTAAATCTTCGTGATTAGTTAATACAAATAATACTTTTTTCATTGTTTTGCTTTTTTTGTGTTAATACTTAATTTTTTTTCATTAGAATTATTTTCTTTTGTGTTTTTACCAAAAGAGGAAAATAAAGCTAAAGCGATTATAATTGTTGTTATTCTTTTGATTAGAGACAAAATTACTGTCAAATTAAGTACTGAAAATTGATGTATGGTAATAAAATCAATTATCAGATATTTCTTTTCTAATTCTACTTAAGCTTTCGGTAGTAATTCCTAGATAAGAAGCGATATGGTAATTTTTTACAGCCTGTTCAATATTTGGGTAAGTGCTAATAAAAGAAACGTATCTTTCTTTAGCTGATTGGGCTAAACTTGCTAATATTCTTTTTTGAAAGCTAGCAAAAGCTCTTTCCATTTTTTTTCTGAAGAAAGTTTCTAATTGTGGAATCTCTACAAATAAATCTTCCATACTTTTTTTGGAAATTTCATATAAAGTTGCTTCCTGAATAGTTTCAATATACATAATCGCTTTGGATGCCGTGAAGAAAGCCGTATAATCGCTTATCCACCAATCATTAATGG
>JAAEZL010000126.1:7377-8047 GCA_018222875.1 Algicola sp. | reverse complement strand
ACTTATGTCCGAAATATTGCCATTTACAAGAAGGTGTTTCGCATTGCTCACACTACAGTATAAAGACTTGTAACGGAATTTGTAAAGATGATGAGTCTACTTCAGTTTATAACCAACGTGTCTTAAAAGCTATTGAAAATTTGAACACTACTGAATCTAAAGTGATTAAGGAAAAAGGCAGAACAAAAGATGAAGATGCGTTTATATTGATTAAAGATGGAACATATTTAGGTTATGGATTCATTGACAAATCTGAAACCATCAATTCAGAGGATGATCTTGAGAATTTTTTGATTCGGCAAAAGGATAATTTGGATGTCCAGAAGATTTTGAGAATGCCATCTATAGCTTAAAACTATCTATATTTTTTTTCTTTATTATAACAATTTTATTACAAATAAAAATACGTAGAACTACGTATATATTTGTGCATGGTTTTTAGTAATTTTAAAATTCACTGTTAAGCTAAAAGTAGGTTTATCCGGTCATTAGATATGGGTATACATGCTTTTGGTATTTATATAAAGCGTTAGCTGCAAGCTGAAAAACCAATAGGAACTTAATGAAAACATTAGCTTTAGTAATCGGAAACAATGATTATTACGAAAAATTCACTTTAGATAATGCGTTGAATGATGCTATAAGCATTAGAAAAGTGTTCGAAAGGTTA
>JAAEZL010000126.1:3047-7367 GCA_018222875.1 Algicola sp. | reverse complement strand
GTTAGATTATGATATTATATTTTGTGAAAATGGAAATTCTGCTAAAATAGTTGAATTATTAACTTCATTCGAAGAAAAAATAAAGGACTATGATGCTACTATATTCTATTTTGCTGGACATGGCTTCGAGGTAGAAGGCGAAAATTATCTTGCATTTACTGAATGTCAGATTGATTCACCAAATACATACCATTGTAAGCAGACTTGCATTATGATATCTGATTTATTGTCAATTTATAAAAAGTATTCAAATAAGATAAACATTGCAATAATAGATGCTTGTAGAAAAAGTTTTGAAAGAGGAGGTACAATTGCAACCAGCCCAATTCAAGCACCTAAAGGTACATTAATAGCTTTTTCTACGTCACCGAACGATGGAGCAAGTGATGTCGGTTTTGAAGGTAATAGTATATACACGGGAGCTCTTCTTAAATATATTGGCAGAGAAAGATTATCAGTTGAAGAACTATTTAAAAAAGTTAGAAAAACTGTTTATAATTTAAGTAGCGGTAAGCAAACTACTTGGGAACATACATCCTTAATTGGAGACTTTTATTTTAATACTGGTCAATTGGTACATTCTGTGGATATTCCTTATTCTGAAGATGTAGTTAAAGATATTAATTATTCAAATCCTGATGATTTTGGTCAATTAATTAAAAAAATCAAATCATACAATTGGAATATACAAAATCCAGCAATTGATAAGATTTTAAAAATACCTGCAAAAGATTTAGACAAAAACCAGCAATTTATTTTAGGTAGAAATTTACTACAAGCAAGTGGAGAAGCTTATAGTGCGGGAGAATTTATGGAAAACTTACCTACCAATTTAGAAAAGTATTTAAACAATGGAGAAAATCATCTTCTTAATGGAATCTTGTTTGAAATTTACTTTAACCCTCAAGCTGAATTTAGAAAAGAAAAGTCCAAGAAACATTATTTTGATAGTATAATTGAATTAAGAAAACTTGATAAGTTTGCTAAATCTTTCGAGTTCATAAGAGACTTATTAGTTTCTACGGAATATCCATTAATTTACATACCAAAATCACAAGAAGAAATTATAGATGTAGATGTCGTAGCGAATAATCAAAAGGTAACTAATGACTTTGACATTGAGTCCGAGTATCAATTAATTAATAAAATTACTTGTAATGGAGTAGAAATCATAAAAGAAATTTCAAATTACAATGTGTACGGACTAAACGAATTAGGGTTAAAAGAGATAATTTCAAACTTTTTAACAGCACCAAGTGCATTAATACAAATTAACTCTAATATTGAACTTAAAAAGGTAGCTATTGCAAGACAAGTAGATGAAGACGATTTGATAAAATGGTAAGAAAAGCCAGCAGCTAACAACGTTCATAATTCCTTGCGGTAAGATGGCTAAGAGAAAGAATTTTTCCTACTTTTATTAAAACAAGTTAAATCGGAAGAACAAGAACCCAACAGCTCGCGTTTTTTCCGCGGAGCGCCAGCCGCCCACGCGAGCTGCAATTCCGCAACTAATCATACACAATTACGTTATAGGGCATTTGAAAAACCAACTTTAGAGCAATGACAGAAACAAGAAAAAGTATAGGCTTGAACAATTTGGCGGAGCAATGGGACACGTTTATCTTGTTGAAAAACAAGGAATAGAATTTCCGTTTGTACTAAAAAGTTATCAGGCCGTTAAGCCAGAACTTGAAGAATTGTTTTTTACTGAAGTTAAAAATTGGACTTCCTTTGGAGTTCATCAAAATATCGTAAAAACCCTTTTTGCGGAAAAATTTGACGGTAAAATATTCGTAGCTGCTGAATATGTTGAAGGAAAAGAAAATGGAGAAAATAGACTTACAAATTATATTGGAAAAGACTTACCTCTTCATTTAATCATAAAGTGGGCAATTCAATTTTCATATGGAATGAATCATTGCCTTGGGAAAGGAATGATTGCTCATTCGGATATTAAACCTGATAATATTTTAATTGACAAAGAACTCAATCTCAAAATAACTGACTTCGGACTTTCTAAATCCTATTTGAATGATGAACGTTCAGGTGGCGGAACAGCAATGTATTTTTCACCTGAACAAATCTTTAACTCAGAAAAAATAGACCACAGAAGCGACATTTATAGTTTTGGTATTGTTTTATATCAATTGATTACTAAAGGCGTTTTTCCTTACCAACTTTCAAGCAATGATTGGAACCAAATCACATTAAAAGAATTAATACAATCTCACCTTCTTGAAAATATAAAACAAATCAATCACCCTTTATATAAAATTTGCAAAAGGTGTTTAGAGAAGGATATTTCTAACCGATATCAACAATTTCAAGAACTTTTTAAAGACTTGGATAAAATTGCCAAAATTGAAGGTATTGAAATCCCTAAACAGATAATTACAAGAGACGATAAATTAGAAGAGTTATACATACTTTCTCGCTCATTGTCTGCGATTGGAGATAATAAAGGAGCTCTCGAAGCGATAAACCAATATTTAGACTATCAGCCAGAGCATTATACTGCTTGGAGTCAAAAAGGACGTTTAGAATATGAATTTGGAAATCTTCAAGATGCTTTAGAATCAACAAAAAAAGCTGTCTTTCTATATCAGTATAGCTCAACCGCTTTAAATAATTTAGGAGCAATTTATTTGCAACTCGACAAAAACGAAGATGCTAAAACTTGTTTATTAAGAGCAGTTGAAATAGAACCTGACAATAGTAGAGCATTAATGAATCTTGCTAATGCTTTAATTGAAACAGGAGATTTCAATGAATCTGCACAATGTATAATAAGATGTTTTGAAATAACACCACATAAGAAGAGTTTGCATATAAATGCTAAAAACTTACTTTCAGTTTTTGTTCAAAATCAGGTTTTCGAATATTCAGCAGATATTTATAAACTGCTATTAAACTACTCAACAATATCAATTAATGAACATTTCAATTTTGCAATGTGTAGCTTTCAAGTACATAGATTCGAAGATGCTATAAAAAGTTTTGAAATCGTTTTAAGTAGCAACCCAAAGGACGGAATGGCTTTAGTAAATATATCTAAATCTCATTTCTTCATTGGTAACCTTGACAAAGCATTATTTTATGCGGAGAAATTAATTTCAGAAGAAGTCAATCCAGCTCAAGGAATGTCAATGAAAGCACAATATTTACAACAATCAGGAAGGTTTTCTGAAGCAGAAAAGTATCTTTTAGACATTCTAACTAAATATCCAATGACAGATTATTTATGGCTAACAATTGGAGATATTTACAATAAAGAGAATTTAAACACAAAAGCTTTAGATGCTTATGTGAAAGTTAAGCAAATAAAAAAGCAGAAAGGTGCAACCGAAGATGATAAAGATTTGCAATTTGTTGAAAGAAAAATAAGTGAAATAAGGAAAAACGACCTATAACAATGTATAACCGCAATTACGGCAGATTCGACTATGTTCGAATTCACTGGGAATTGCTAAAGTCTGTACCTAAAATAATACGATGAATTTCATTCAAGTAGTCTTTACGGCTTTATTGGTAGGTTTAGTATATGCATATCAAAAATTTGTGGAATCCAAAAAATATCAGGATACCACTTACCTTTCAAGGTTACGCGAAATCAATTCGTTTTTTAAGACAATAGAAAATTTTGATGACTATGTGACGTGGATTCAAAGCAACCAGATTAAATCAAAATATTCAACCGTAGGAAAGTTCTTTAAAGGTAAAACCCACTTTTACAAAAAAGAAGAGGACGTCAAACGATTCAATAAAATTTTTGGTGATTTTGACAACTATATTGTCCTTTACAATCAAAATTATGTCAAGGCACAAAAAGAAAAATTAAAAAAGTATTTTGACAATATTGAAGGAAAAAAATTGGACAACCAGCAACGCAACGCTCTAATAACAGATGAATATTCAAATTTAATAATTGCTGGTGCAGGTTCTGGGAAAACACTTACCATTCTTGGAAAGGTTAAATATCTTATCGAGAAAAAAGGTATTGAACCCGATGATATCTTACTACTCTCGTTTACGAAAAAAACGGTTGAAGAACTTAACGAACGACTAAAAAAGATGAAGCTTAGTGCAGAAGCAACTACTTTTCATAAACTTGGTTATAACATAATTAAAAAATATCATTCAGACACACCTGCTGTGACAAATGAAAACACTTTAAGCGGAGTTGTCAAATCGTATTTGCAAAAAGACATTTTCAACGATGCGGAAGCATTACAATCATACATCCAATATGTTGCTTGTTATATGAATATTCCAGAGGAATATGAAAATTTCAATTCATTTGGCGAAAAATTAGATACA
>JAAEZL010000126.1:0-3037 GCA_018222875.1 Algicola sp. | reverse complement strand
TCAAAATGCGAACCTTTAAACATCGTATCAAACTCTAAACTTGACACCATACAGGGCGAAAGGGTAAAAAGTGTGGAGGAACTTATAATAGCTAATTTCTTCTACTTGAATGGAATTGAATATGAATATGAAAAACCATATCCCTTTGGAGAGGTAATGTATCGTCCCGATTTTTACCTTACTGAATATGATATATATTTAGAGCATTTTGGAGTGGATGAGTACAATAGAGCTAAATGGCTCACCCCTTACAATGAGCAAAAATATGTAGAAGAAATGGAACTAAAAAAGGAGGCTCATACCATACATAACACAAAATTATTAGAAACTTATTCGTATTACAATAGGGACAACATTTTGTTAGATAAACTAAAAGAAATGTTAGAATCAGAAAACGTTATTTTAAAACCAAGAGTTGCTAAAGACATCTACACAAAAGTATCGGATAATGACAAAAAATTCGGAAAAGAAATAATTAAACTCATCGAAAGTTTTATCAATTTAAGTAAATCAAGACGTGTAAACCATCATTCACTGATGAGTTTATTTTCGAACAAAACTAAAACTCAAAATCGTTTCATGTTCGAAAGACAAGAAATGTTTCTAAAATTTATTCTTCCGATTCTAAAAAAATATGATGATACTTTAGAAGAAAGAAATGAGATTGATTTCAATGATATGATAAATAAGGCTACTGATGCTGTAAATACCAAAATGCCCAACTATACTTATCGATATATTATCATTGATGAATATCAAGATATTTCCTTTTCTCGGTTTAATTTAATCAATGGAATTAGGGATTTATCCAAAGCAAAATTGGTTTGTGTTGGAGACGATTGGCAATCAATTTACCGTTTTGCAGGAAGTGATATATCATTATTCAGTAATTTCAAAAACTATGTTGGAAAGTATGAGCAATTATTGATAGAGCAAACTTATAGAAACTCACAGTCGCTTGTTGATATTGCTTCAAAATACATACAGAAAAACCCAAGACAAATTTCAAAAAATCCAAAGTCTAATAAAGAAATATTGGATGACCCTGTGAAATTTGTTCATTTCAAGCCAGAAGAAGTTGAAAGTATATTTATAAAGGAAATAGAGATCCTTGTAAACAAATATGGTAATAAATCAATCTTGGTTTTAGGGAGGCACAGTTTTGACATTAATGACTTGATAAAACTAACTCCGAACAACCGAGTAAAATATATTGAAAGATCGGGAAAATTGGAGGTGAAAGGTTTTGAAGATGTTGATATTAAATTTCTAACTGTGCACAGATCAAAAGGTATAGAAGCAGATAACGTTATATTATTGAACCTTCGGAATCATTTGCTTGGTTTTCCAAACAAAATGACGGATGACCCCATTTTATCTCTATTGCTAAGTGATGATGAAAAATATAGATTTGCAGAGGAACGCAGATTGTTTTATGTAGCACTAACAAGAACTAAAAATGAGGTCGTATTGCTAATTCCGTCTGACGTTTCTTTATTTGCAGAAGAATTACTGACCGATAACAATTATTTATTATCTACTTCAGAAGGGACACTAAACACTACAAGTTGTCCTTATTGTAAAACGGGGAAGCTATTGATTAGACAAAATCTATCTAAGGGAAACCATTTCTTGGGATGTTCACATTATCCTAATTGTAATCAGACGTTCAACGATATTGAAATTTTAGAGGATAAAATTCTGTGTGCCGATTGCAAAAGTGGCTTTATGACCAAAAGGACAGGGAAATATGGAAACTTTTTAGGTTGCACTAATTACCCAAGTTGCAGGAATACAATAAATTTGCAGTAATGCCCAAACATGCTACAAAGTGAATAATCAATTGCTGATTAACTTATTTTTATTTAAATATACATAGAACTACCTATATATTTGTGTACAGTTTTTAGTAATTTTAGAATTCACTGTTAAGCTAAAAGTACTTTTATCCAGTCAGTCTCTAAAATATAGATTCTTTTGGCATTTATACATAGTGTTGGCTGTAATTTGAACAATGAACTACCTTAACCACAATTCACTATTTGACTATCAAGGAATCCATCACCTTTCAGATGATGTTCCAATGTTTCCAATAGGAGAAGGATGGCAAATTAGTTTGTTCAATTTAGCAACTTATCCGAAAGGAACTAAGCTTTTCGAAATCGAAACTATTGGTGCGATAGTAACATTTCTGACAAATAAAAAATCTGACAGTTTAGAATCTGATATCTGGAATGAAAAAAATCTTTATAGTGCAATTTACGTTGACGACTTAATTAACCTATTTGATTTGGAATTTATAAGTGGAATTACACCTATAACCCAATACAGATATGACTTAAACCAATTTAATAAAATGCTTAAAAATGGATTTAAGCTAAATAAAAACGGAGATATAGACACTTTTGCAAAGTTTCAAGATGGAAGCACAAAAAAACATACCATTGTAAAGCCCAAAATAGAAAAATATGTTTGTGATTATTTAGGTGAAGATTGGAATGAAGATTACAGACAAGAATTAATAAGCGAATATGAATCTGACAACAAACATTTCATTGAAATTTTCGACGGAATCGAGATTACAGAAAAAGGATTTGCGAAATATTTAGAATTGTCTCAACATTTTGATATGCCAGAAAGTATAAGTGATTTAGTAGAACCATTGATTTCGATTGAATATTACGATGCAGCAATAAGAGAAGTATCTGTACTTTTTGAGGATAGAATTAAAAGATTCCATAACACAAATTTAATGGGATGGAGACTAATTGATTATCATATAAAAAAATGTATCGAAGCAAATGGAATGAATAACAATGCTGGAATTAAAGTTTATCGTCAGGAATTAAGAACTGCGAATAGCTTCATAAGAAACGAATTTATGCATAATCGTGTTGACGTTAATAAAGAAAATTTTAACGCCATATTATTCCGACAAAGTAATTTGTTTAGATTAATGGAACAAGCATTTATTAAATTATTGGAATAAAAAAACTACAGCCAAAAACGTGTATAACTCATTCCGGCTGAATTCCTA
>JAAEZL010000326.1 GCA_018222875.1 Algicola sp. | reverse complement strand
ATTCTAAAGTCGCCGACATTAGGCTCAATATTTATATCTGATATTAAATTGTGAACTTTATAAAACAAGTTAGCAGTGTTTCTTTTAATATAGCTATCTGATGACCTGTCAATTCTCTTAGCTAAAACCACATCATAGCCATTATTTATTTTATCAAACATAACTTCAATCATATAGATAGGATCTTGTAAATCTACATCTATAGGAACAACAAATTTCCCTTTAGAAGCTTCTAGTCCTGCAAATAAGGCTGATTCTTTCCCAAAATTTCTTGAGAGATTTATTAAAGTAATATTAGGATCTTTTTTTATTATTTTTCTTATTTCAATTTCTGTATTGTCAGTACTACCATCATTGATAAAAATTATTTCTATATCCACTTTTGATAAGAAATGGTTATTTTTCACTTCATTGAAAAAAAAATCAATTGTGCTCTCTTCATTAAAAACTGGGACGATTAGAGATATGTCCATGCAATCACCTAAAAATAAAAAAATTCGAAACTATAAAGCCTAAGAAAAGACTTAAAAATGAGGATATAACCAATGTAAGCAGAGGAGATAACTCAATATTTTCTGAATTAAGACCTATTAAATAATTAATCACTCCCATGATAATCACAAAATAAATATATTTATTTGTTTTTAATTCTATTTTAAAGTTATATTTAGAGTTTAATATATATGAAAAAGATGCTGCGCATACAAAGGCCACTAGGTTACAGTATGATTGTTCAAAATTTAATGAATAAAAAATATAAAAAACAACCCAATGTATTGTGGTATTAAGCACTCCTATTAATGCATAAATACTAAAGTTTATTATCATAAAGACTCCCAAAGTTGTAGTCTCGTTAGTTGCATTATCAGTAGTATTGTTATCGTAAACATAAAGTTAGTTTCTTTAAGTCATTATATATAGCGTAACTAGTTAGTAAGGCTAATGCAATAATAAAAAAGGCAGAGATTCTAAGCCTACGAGTAAAGACGTAACGTTCTGTGAGCAGTATGTAAAAAGTGGAAGAAAAATAATCACAATTGACTGCTGAAGGTAAGCAAGCACACTTTGTTTCAATGCCAACAACAGATGTATTCGATAAGGATGTTCGCTTTCACTATTGAAAACGTAGTAAACGCTGCGAAAGAGTTGCTTGGTTAAATCGTCAATTAAATAAAAAGCGAATCTTAGGACTCGTTTTTTATTAAAAAAGCATTTAACATCGCGTTTTTTGAAAAACTAATCTACTATACTTAGTAAATCAAACCTTGTGCTTGTGAACTGGAGTGAGGAATGGAGGTTTCTTCAAGCTAAGACGTCAAAATTTATCTTGATTGTTGGTATGTTAGTCGGATTTTTAGGCAGTTTTAAATTTGTATATTCCGATAATCAAGATTTTTTTAAAGGAGAGTTATCTAGAGGTCAGGTTTTAGGAAGAGATTTTCTTAATTGGTGGACTGTTGCTAACTTAGCCGCAGAAAGTAAATACAATGATATTTATAATCCAGAGTTATTAGTTTCTCATACTTCTAATGATATCAAAAAATCAGGAGTTGTTTTTAATTTTGCATATCCTCCACAA
>JAAEZL010000001.1:90401-102822 GCA_018222875.1 Algicola sp. | reverse complement strand
ACGTAGTATTGTTACTGTCTGATTCACAACGAATAATGTCATCAAGGTTAACAATTATAATTTTATCTAAGGTGTGTAAAGAAATTTTATCAGGTTTCTTTTCAGGTGAATTCAGGGTTTGTCTTAAAATCTCAAGTCGTTCTTTATTTGGTTGGATTTGCTGTTTCGCTTTTTCAACAGCTTTTGATAATTCATTTTGAGCATAAGGCTTTAAAACATAATCTATTGCTGCAAACTTGAATGCTTTTATAGCAAATTCATCACTTGCTGTGACAAAAATAATTTTCGATTTTAAATCTGGGAAGATTTCAAGAATATCAAATCCTGTACCATCACCTAACATGATGTCTAAAAACAAAATATCTGGTTCTTTATTACGAAGTGCTTTTGCGGCTTCAACCACGCTTTTAGCAGTGTCTATAATTTTAATTTCCGGATGATGTGTTTCAATATCACTTTTTAGAAGCTGTAATGCATCTTCTAAATCTTCTACTATTATTGCTGTCAACATATTAAAAATCGGTTTCTAACGGCAGATTAAATCTGATAGTTGTGCCTACCACTGTCCCGTTATCTTGTTTTATTTCTTTTATCTCTAAAGCACTTTTCCCGGAAATTGATTCCAGTCGTTCTCTGGTTACTTTAAGCGCCATAGACTGATGGTCTGTTTTTGGTTTTTGTTGTTGAGAATTATAGATCCCAATGCCATTATCTTCAATGGTTACTCTTAAGATTTCTCTAATAGTGTCAAACTGTATTTTCAGTTGTCCTTGTCTCGGTCCTTTTAAGATCCCATGTCGGATAGCATTTTCAACAAAAGGTTGAATCAACATTGGAGGAATCAGGATTTCTTCAACATCGATATCTGTATTCAAAATAATATCAAAATCAAAAGGTGCTTCAGCCATTAAACGTTCAACTTCTATGTAATGTTTTAATGTTTTAATTTCTTGCTCTAAGCTAATTTTGTCTTTTCTGGAATTGACTAATGTTTCTCTTAAAAGCGTAGCAAAACTATTGACAGTATCGTTCATTTTTTCTGGCTTTGTTGGTGCCATTGCCTTGATACCATTAAGCACATTGAAAATAAAATGTGGATTCATTTGCAGGCGTAAAGCTTTTTGTTCAAGGGTTAACAAATGGTTCTCCAGTTGTAAGCGCTCCTGTTCTTTTATGTTTTTTTGTTTCAAACGTTTTATATAGTAAAGAATTGAAAGAATGAATATGACAATTGCAATACCTGACAGCAACCACTGAAACCATACTTTTTTGTAAAGCGGTCTTTCTATATGAAATAAAAATTGTACTGGATTACTTTCCAGCCATCTGTAATTTCTGGATTGCACATTGAATGCATGCGCTCCATAGTTAAGTTCAGAAAAATCCTGAGTGTTATTTATTGACCAAGGACTCCAATCACTATCGTTTAATTTATAACGATACTCAATCCCGTTTGGGTGATCTACATCTATACTCTTATAGGTGAAACTGACTTGCCTTTGATTCGGGTTTAGCCTCAACACCTTACTGGAATTGCTCCAAAGCGACAGGTTAATCGTGTCCACACTTTTGTAGGCAACTTTAACGTCTTCTAAAAAAAGTTTAGGTTTTTTAGGGTTAAGACTAACGTCTGCTGGACGATATTCGGTTAGTCCATTTATGGCACCAAACCACAGATGACCATTATTATCTTTATCGACGGCATTTAAGCAGGTTTCAATTCCTAAAAATCCATCATTTCTTCCGAAGAAAAAAACATCAACAATTTCTGAGTCTTTACTCAACTCAATCTTATCCACTCCTTTTTCTGAACCAACCCAGAGATAGCCTTGGTTATCAAAAATAAGCTGATACACATTTTCTGAAGACAAAGTCTTAGCTCCTTTTAATTTTTTAAATGTGCTGAAATTAGAGTCTTCAGACCACCAGACTCCATTACCAGCTGTGCCTAAAAAAACCGTATTGTTTTGAATTAAAATAGAATTAATTGAAATATTCTGATCTAGAACCAAGCCTAAATGTGTGATCTGATTTCCTTTTAAGTAGCCTATATGTCCATTTTGTGTTGCATACCATAGTCGGTTTTGGTCGTCTTTAGCCATATCTTTAAGATGCAGGTCTTCAATACCTTCAAAATTTGAATAGGTCTTATATATGGTTAAGGCATCTGAATTGAGATTATAGTTAAATTTCACAATTCCACTTGAATAGGTCGCTGCCCAAATCGTATCATTTTCGGCATGTAGTTTTCTTATCCAATCAAAAGGAAATCCTGTTTCAGAATTGAATACTTTTAGTTTTTCATACTCAGTTTGAAATTTCGTTTTCCTGTTTTTTAAGGTATCTATGGCAATGGAATCTCGTCTTACTTTCCCTTTAAACAAAAGTCCTTTACCATCTGAACCAGCCCATAAACTTCCATTTTTATCGCTTGTAATTGTTTTTATTTTAACCTGAGTAAATGCTTCAGGTAATTCTACATCATGAATTCCCATAGCATCAATGCGCATTAATCCAGCTTCAGAGTTTGAAATCCATATGCCGCTTTTATTATGATGAACGGCATAAATCCGGTTTCCGTTTAAACCCGTATCCGTATTGTAATGCTTGAAATTATTCTGAAAATATTTATACAATCCACCACCCGAAGTTCCAATCCAGATATTTCCTTGCTGATCTGACAACACCTCTCTAACATGTGACGTTGAAAGTCCATTGGAACTCTTAATAGTAAAAAGTTCATTGTAAGTTTCAGCATCAATTACAGTAACACCTTTATTATCTGTCGCTACCCAAAGTTGATTGCTGTTTTGAATAGATATGCTATTAATCCGAAAAGGCTCCCGAATTAAATAGCCATCTTCAAAATTTTGGTCTTCAATTACCAAAATTCCATAATTAAATGTAGCTGCAAAAAGTTTTGAACCTAATAGTGAAAGTCCGATATACGCATTAAAATCAAGCTGTTCTAAGATTCCAGCTTCTGAATGAAGTGCACTCAATTTCCAAAGACCATTTCCAGTAGCTAACCAGTAAAAATCACCATCAAAAACCAAATCGTTAATTTGATGAGCATCAATATCTGAATGTAATTCAATTTTCTCTGCGGAATGCTTATTTGACAGTTTATAAAGTCCGTTATTAGTAAGCAAATAAACTGTTTGTCCGAATTTTAAAATTTCATTTACCTGCGGACAATCGATATTATAAAAAGTCTCTTTTACCTTGACGGAAAGACCGTTTTTTGTTCCCAGATATAAACTGTCGTTTGAGGCTTTAATTGTTTGAATGTAATTAGATGCTAATCCGTTGTTTTTATTGAAGACCTGAAAATCATTCCCATCAAAACGTGCTAATCCACCTCCTTGAGTGCCTATCCATAAATAACCTTTTGTATCTAAAGTCATGGCATACACTTGAGATTGCGGCAAACCATCCTCTAAGGTGTATGCTCTTAGCTGCTTATTTTGAGATCGTACATGAGTGGCAATCAATAGGCAAATTAAAGCGATGTAATATGTGAAACTATATTTCAATATGGTATTAATATCTTAGTGCAACTTACAATTTTGAACGCAGTTTTGGGTGTTGAAGTATGTACATTTTTAAGGAAGCCTAAAAAAGCGCTACGCTCTTAAAAGAAACGCAGCGCTCAAAACATCAACTACAACAATAATTAGTTATCTTCTCCTTCGCATGAAACATAAGACAGTCCAGTATATAATGGCTTTGTATTTGAAGTTTCTGCTAATGCATTCGTTTTTTGGAGTTTGTTATTTTTAAAAACTATGTAAGATTTGGTCTCAGCTGAGGGACTTTTTTCTGCGTCGTTAAGAGCAATAATATCTGTACTTGATTTGGTTTCTTTCTCGTTCAATAAAGAGATTTCACTGTGGTCAATACCTTTAGACTGAAAAACAATTTTATCAACCTGAGCTCCATTTTTTATAGCTCTTACTTGAAATAATCTGTTCCCTTTATAGTCGAATCCTGCTTCACCAAAAACGAATTTAACTTCCGGATTAGTCGTGCTGACCATCGTTTTTTGAGAAATCATTCCTCCCCAAATCCATCCTACTTGTGGTCCCATTTTTACTTTGTACCATCTGCTTTTCACTCCGTTTATAGTATGAGGTATGCTGCTTTTTGCTAGCAATCTAACATTGGTTCCAATATTGATTGTGGTTAACTGTTCACATTGTACTGATGGACAATCGCGAAGTGCGACATCATCTGCCAGTAAATATTTTGATGCTTTTGTTGCAGAAGTTGTATAGACTTCAAATTCGACTTCTTTGGTTTGCGAAAACACATCTGAAGCAATTAATAATACAGCAGTAATTAATAGTGTCTGAAAAATTCTGTTGATTGTACTTGTTTTGTGTTCCTGGGTGTTCTTTAACGTTTTCATAATGATTTGTTTTATGGGTTTATACTTGTTTGATACTTCAAATATATAATGGCATTACAGTGAAATTTGGATGCTTTTAGAATTCGTAGGATGCAATCTAGAATTCGTAGCTGTTTTTACACACCTTCCCTTTTTGACCTTTTGTAATAAGAGTTACAAACTCGGTAACTTAGGTTACAGACTTCCAGTTATCCTGACTGTATTTTTGTTTAAGCAAATAAAACGTTTAAATGAAAACATCTATTTACATACTACTTTTAGTTTTCGCTATATCATTACAAGCTCAGGAGTTGATCCCAATAAGCAAATCTGAAGTGTTAATTAAAGTCTCGGAAAACAATACGTCGATTAAAATTTCTATTGAAGAATTCAATCAGGCTAGAGCAGATTACAGACAAACAAATACTGTGTTTTTACCAAACATTACAGCCAGTCATACAGCAATAGCAACAACAAATCCATTAATGGCATTTGGATCAAAATTGAACCAGGGCATTTTAACTCAAAACGATTTTAATCCTTCGTTATTAAATAACCCTTCACAAGTTGAAAACTATGCCACCAAACTTGAATTCCAGCAGCCATTAATCAATCTAGATGGTATCTATCAACGGAAAGCAGCTAAATCTAAAATGGAAGCGATGTCTTTAAAAGCTGAACGCACACAAGACTATTTAGTATTTGAGGTTGATAAAGCTTATATGCAATTGCAACTCGCTTACAAAGCAGTTGATGTGTTAGAAACAGCACTGGAAGCCGCAAATGCCAATAAAAAATTAGCAGATGACAGCTTTAAACAAGGTTATTTACAACGTGCTGATGTGTTGAATGTTGAAGTTCGTGTAACCGAAGTGCAAAACCAATTGCAAATGGCAAAAAGTAATGTACAAAACGCTTCTAATTACCTGTCGTTTTTAATGAATGATGAAACCTATGTCATTTATACGCCAACAGATGAATTAAACATTGCAACATTTACCACAGAAGATAAAAGCGTACCGGAAAATCGCTCAGATATTAAAGCTATGGCTTTGGCTTCAAATGCTTATGAAGCTATGAACACCGCTGATAAAATGGCATTTTTACCAAGATTGAATGCTTTTGGAAGTTACGAATTATACGACGATCAAATCTTTCAAGGTGATGCCAGTGGTTATTTGTTTGGAGCACAACTAAGCTGGGATTTATTTCAAGGCTCAAAACGTTTTGGGAAAGCACAAAAGAGTAAAGCAGAATTCGAACAGTCTAAACTAGAATATCAAAACTATGTTTCACAAAGTAATTTAGAATTGAATACAGCTAAACGTGCAATTACAGATGCTGAAAATTCACTTCAACTTACAGCATTAGCTTTACAACAATCGGAGGAATCACTAAGAATACGCACCAACAGATTTAAAGAAGGTTTAGAAAAAACTTCGGATTTGCTGCTAGCAGAAGCACAATATGCACAAAAACAATTAGAATACTATCAAACTATTTTTGAATACAATTATGCTCAGGCATATTTAGCGTTTTTAACAAAAGAATAATTTTTAAAATGAAAAAAATATATACAATCCTAACAGTAGCCTTCACTTTAACCATAGCGAGTTGTGGTAGTGAAGACAAAAAAACAGTTACAGATAATTCGCCTGCAATTGCAGTAAAAATAGATCAGGTAAAAGCCAGTAGTAAGCAACCGTTTTTATCGGTTAGTGGAAAAATCCAAGCGACCAATAGTGCTGATTTAAGCACCAGAATGATGGGTTACATCAACAAAGTTCATGTTAATGTAGGCGATAAAGTAAGCAAAGGTCAATTATTGGTTTCTATTAATAATGCTGACTTACAGGCAAAAAAAGCACAAGTAAATGCAGGTATTACTGAGGCCAAAGCAGCTTTCAATAATGCCCAAAAAGATTACAATCGGTTTTTAAACTTGTTTGCAGATAATAGTGCATCGCAAAAAGAATTAGATGATATGACAGCTCGTTTTGAGATGGCAAAAGCACGTTTAGAAGCCGCTAACCAAATGAAAAATGAAGTGAATGCGCAATTTGCTTACAGTAACATCACTGCGCCTTTTAATGGAACAATAACTGGTAAAATTGCTGAAGAAGGCAATATGGCCAATCCTGGAGAGCCTTTAATACGTATGGAAACTCCAAGCGATTTTGAAGTGATGGCAATGGTTCCTGAAACAGAAATTTCAGAGATTAAAACGGGAACTACTGTAGATGTTTTGGTGAAATCAATCAATGAAACTATTAAAGGAAAAGTAAAAGAAGTCAGTGCTTCAGCAAAAGACACAGGCGGACAATATTTAGTAAAAATAGCTTTAGACAAAACTGATGTTAACATCTTATCAGGAATGTTTACAACAGTTCAATTTCCTATTGAGAAAAAGACAACATCAACACTGGTTTTAATACCAAGCGAAGCTCTTGTAACTAACGGACAATTATCTGGTATTTATACTGTAAGTCAGAGTAATACAGCATTGTTGCGTTGGTTGCGTTTGGGAAGAACTTTTGGTGATCAAGTGGAAGTATTATCTGGTTTAAATGCAGATGAAGCTTACATTGTTTCTGCTGAAGGAAAATTGTTTAACGGAGCAAAAATTTCAATTCAATAACTAAAAAATCGCGTTAAGGATAGCAGTGGAAATCCTTTTTTAGTGTCACATTGAGCGTAGACGAAATGTCTTAAACACTAAAAAAGATTGTAGCGGATAGCCTGTTAAAACGCCCAAAAAATATAAAATAATGAAACGAGCATTAGCTACTTCAGGTCATAGACTGAAATTGTATTTGCGAGTTCCATTTGTCAACTTATTAAAATATTAAATTCAAATGAAAGAAGGAATCGCAGGAAAAATTGCCAAAGTCTTTATGCAGTCGAAATTAACAGTGTTGTTAATGATTGTATTTATGGTGGTTGGTGTATATAGTTCGTTTTTAATTCCACGTGAAGAAGAACCACAAATTGATGTACCAATGGCAGACATTTTTGTAGGTTATCCTGGCGCAAGTCCGACAGAAGTAGAGTCACGAGTCATTAAACCTTTAGAGCAGCTCATTTCGAATATCAAAGGTGTAGAATATGTGTATTCAACGTCGATGAAAGAGCAAGGCATGGTGATTGTTCAGTTTTATGTTGGTGAAGATATTGAGCGTAGTTTCGTTAAATTATATAACGAGATTAACAAGCACATGGATCAAATGCCAGCTGGTATTACGTTTCCGTTGGTAAAAACACGAGCCATTGATGATGTTCCAATGTTAGGCTTAACCTTATGGAGTGAACATTATGACGATTACCAGTTGGGTCAAATGGCACAAGAGCTGGAAGCTGAAATTAAAAAGGTAAATGACGTTGCCATTACGCATAAAATTGGTGGTAGAAACCGTCAGTTACGTGTGGTATTAGATAAAGATAAACTAGCTGCAAGCGGATTAGATTTCTTGTCGGTATCTGAAATGATAAAGGCAAATAACAGTCAGTTAAACTCAGGAAGCTTTGATAAGAATGACACTGAGTTTTTAGTAAATACTGGTAAGTTTTTAGAATCGGTTACAGATGTTGAAAATTTAGTCGTTGGTGTACAACAAAATCAACCTATTTATTTAAAACAGATCGCTCAAATTATTGACGGTCCAGAAGTGCCACAAAACTATGTGAGTTTAGGTTTTGGAAAAGGAAGTGAGAACGCTTCAGAATACAAATCGGAATATCCAGCAGTAACCATTTCGGTAGCCAAACGAAAAGGAGCTGATGCCATGAAAATTGCAGAAGTGATTATCGATAAAGTCGAGCATTTACGTAGCACTTTAATTCCAGATGATGTTCATGTTGAAATCACCAGAAATTATGGAGAAACAGCTTCACATAAAGTATCTGAATTGTTATTACACCTTATTGGCTCTATCATTGCTGTTACTATTGTGGTGATGCTGGCGATGGGTTGGCGAGGAGGATTAGTCGTGTTTTTATCGGTACCTATTACATTTGCCTTGACGCTGTTGAGTTACTACATGTTAGATTACACATTAAACCGAATCACTTTATTTGCTTTAGTGTTTGTAACAGGAATTGTGGTTGATGACTCGATCATCATTGCCGAAAACATGCATCGGCATTTCAAGATGAAACGCTTACCATTTAAACAAGCCGCTTTATATGCCATAAATGAGGTTGGAAATCCAACGATATTAGCAACCTTTACAGTAATTGCTTCGGTGTTACCTATGGCGTTTGTTTCCGGATTAATGGGACCATATATGGCACCAATGCCAATTGGCGCATCTATTGCGATGATTCTTTCACTATTTGTGGCTTTAACTATAACACCATATTTAGGTTATATTTTCTTAAGAGAAAAAGACAAAAAAGGTGCTGAAGAAAAACCAGAAAAAGCAATAGAGGATACACGTATTTTCAAAATTTACAACAGGTTTGAACGTCCTTTATTAGAAAGTAAAGCGAAACGCTGGTTGTTTTTAGGTGGAACGTTTTTACTGCTTTTGGGAACGATGGTTCTGTTTTTTACGAAATCGGTCGCTGTAAAAATGTTGCCATTTGATAATAAAAACGAATTTCAGGTGGTTATTGATATGCCTGAAGGCACAACACTGGAAAGAACAGGTGTTGTCGCACAAGAGATCTCACAATATTTGTCTTCACGTCCAGAAGTGGTGAATTACCAAAACTATGTTGGGACTTCTGCTCCAATTACATTTAATGGTTTGGTTCGTCATTACGATTTGCGTGGCGGAAGTAATATGGCTGATATTCAGGTGAATTTATTGGACAAAGGCGAACGTTCTTCTCAAAGTCATGATATCGCAAAATTATTGCGTCCAGACATTCAAACCATTGCTTCAAAATACAATGCCAATGTGAAACTGGTTGAAGTGCCACCAGGACCACCTGTTTTATCTACGATTGTTGCTGAGGTTTACGGACCAGATTACAATGAGCAAATTAGAATTGCAAATAGTGTTCAAAACATCTTAAAAAACACAACAGATGTGGTCGATATTGACTGGATGGTTGAAGCAGATCAAACTGAATATCAATTCGAAATCAATAAAGAAAAAGCCATGTTGTATGGTGTTGCTCCTCAGCAAATTGCTTATACCATGAATATGGCATTATCTAACAGAGCCATTACCAGTTTATATGATGAAGATGCTTCCAATCAGGTTGGTTTGGTATTGACTTTAGATGAAAAAGAAAAATCGACCATTACAGATATAGCTCAGCTAAAAGTAAAATCGAAACATGGCAACATGTTACCTATTGCAGACTTAGTAACTATTACTGAAACTACAGCTGCAAAAAGTATTTACCGAAAAAATCAAAAACGCGTCGTTTACGTATTGGCTGATATGGCAGGAGAATTAGAAAGTCCTGCGTATGCGATTTTAGGAATGGAAGACAAGTTAAAAGAAATTCCGTTACCAAAAGGCTACGATATTAATGAAATGTATTTAGGTCAGCCAGATTTTGAAGACGATTACACCGTAAAATGGGATGGTGAATGGCAAATCACTTTAGAAGTATTTAGAGATTTAGGAATTGCCTTTTTAGGAGCAATTATCTTGATTTATATCTTGATTGTTGGATGGTTTCAAAACTTTAAAGCTCCAGTAGTGATGATGGTTGCGATACCATTATCCTTAATCGGAATTATTTTAGGACATTGGATCATGGGCGCATTTTTTACGGCAACATCTTTTATTGGGATGATAGCTCTGGCAGGAATCATGGTACGGAATTCAGTTTTACTTATTGATTTTATCAACTTAAGAACAACTGAAGGAATTCCTTTAAAACAAGCCGCTATTGAAGCTGGAGCAGTTCGTACAACTCCAATTTTACTAACCGCAGGAACAGTGGTTATAGGTGCATTTGTGATTTTGTTTGATCCCATCTTTCAAGGTTTAGCCATCTCGTTAATGGGAGGAACTATTGTTTCAACTGTGTTGACATTGCTGGTTGTGCCATTGGTATATTACATGATAGAGAAAAAGAATTATAAATAATGAGATTCTGAAACAAGTTCAGAATGACGTTTAAATTTTAAAAAAGATGAAATTAGTCATAGTTACAGCGGTCAAAGAATTTCAAAAAGATGTTTTGAAACTCTTCAATAATGCAAACATCGAAAACTTTAGTAGTTCAGATATTGATGGATACAAAAACGGATCGTCTATTTTGATGGCTTCAAATTGGTTTTCTGGAGGAAAAGGAGGTAATGAATCAAGTTTGTTTTTTTCTTTTACAAAAGAAGAACATATTGATGTCCTATTCAAATTAATCAAAGAATTTAATACAAATCTTGAAACTAACAATCCTGTAAAAGCGGTTGTGGTTCCTATTGAAAAATTTATATAACCTTAAAAATTAAATACAATGTTAAATACCTATTTTAGAGTAATCGTCGGTTTTATGGTGCTTTTAAGTGTTGTTCTAACCGTTTATGTTCATCATTACTGGATGTGGTTTACCGTGTTTATTGGCGTAAACTTAATTCAATCCGCATTTACAAAATGGTGTTTATTAGAAACTATTTTAGTGAAATTGGGTGTTAAGAAAGAAGGAGGCAGTTGTAAAACCTGTTAAGTTTTATCATGCTTTATCGCAGTAAATTTACAGGGCTATTCCAGTTCAATTCCAAAAGCTCTGAAGGCTATGAGTTGTCCCGGATGTTCAATGTCTTTTAAATTTAAATTGCCTTCAAACTTAATGTCATTGGCTACCTCAACCTGATAATCAACACTAAAATTTTTATCGTCTTTAGTTATGTTAACTTTTAAAGTTGGCCAGTTTAAATCGTTTTCAACCCATTCAATATTACAATCTTTAAGCTCTTCTATAATGTCTTCCTGTTCAGGTGTTAATGAACTATTCATGACTTCGAGATTGAATTTCATTTTAAGATCTGAATACGGAACCAGCTGTGGGAAGTTCATATAAAATGCCATGAGGTTGTCGTTAGCAGCTATGGTATTGTCTTTTTCTGCATATGCTTTACTCAATCCTTCATTAACTCTTGCTATAAGTAATTTTTCGTTAGTTTCATCTAAAAAGTTATCCTCCAATACACTTTCAAATTCTTGTATCGCTAAGTCATAATCTCCCTCTTCTAAGTGAAACTGAGCGATAAAATAGTTGAAGTATTTATGAACGCGATCCCGTTCGTCTTCCTGTAATTTGTCTTTAAATATTTTAATAAAGTAATCGGAATTGAAATACTTTATAAGTTCCCAGATCTCATCGAAAAAAATATTATTTTCCGAAGCAAATACATTATAATAGCCTATAAATCGTTCCGGATCTGCTGAAAGTTCACTCGTAAGCAATAAATGAGCATTTTCCTGTTTGAAATGGTGTTTAGATAGATCGTATAACTTTTTCGGCTTATACCAATACGACTTATCTCTAAACGTGATTTCGTTCATAGACTTCTTATGATAAAGGTATTTGAATAAAAGCGTGTTGCGATCATAAGCCACTTCTCCCCAAGTACTCCCAACATGAATTTCCTTAAAATTAGCGGCTTTATCTCTATATTCTTTAGACTTTTTTAAATCACCAGAATAATAGTAAGCTCTGCTTAGCGCAATATTATTCCATCCAAATCCAGGAGCAGTACCAAGGTTTTTTATGGAGTTTTCAACGATAGATTTTGAAGACGATAACTCATTTTGAAAAATCTTTATAGCTGACTGCATGTAATCAAACTCTTTGATGCTTTTTTCAACATAATCGTCATTTTCACGTGCTGTTTCATAGCTGTCTTCAGCCTCCTGAAACTTTGCCTGAATGAATTTTAAATTCCCATAGTTGTTATAAGAAAGTCTATCGTATCGTCTTAATTGCTCGCTGAAATATTCGGCAGAATCTAATTTAAGCTGATGTGAATAAATAATGTTTTTATAGTGATAGTAACTCAACAACGCTTTATTTGCAAAGTCTGCCAATTAGTGGTTTAAAACCCATTGATTTTGCTTTCCTCTGGTT
>JAAEZL010000001.1:68569-90391 GCA_018222875.1 Algicola sp. | reverse complement strand
GGTTTTAAGAAGTCATATTTTTCAGGACTGTACATTCTATTTCGTAAATAAATCCATGAAATATTATCATACACATTAACACCAAAATTGAATACAAAATCACGTTTCTGAAGTCGCCTAACCACCTTAATCGCCTCACCTGGTTTGTCGACATACTCATAACTTTTTGCCAAGTTATAGATTAGAAATGCATACTTTCTTTGAAACTGATAACAATCGATATAAGCGCCAATATCTGTCGTTCTTTTTAGTTTTCTGGGGAAATCTTTTTCCAGTAATTCAACAGCTTTAACGAGCGATTTAATTGCAGATTCATAACCTCTTTTATCTGCAGCTCTGTAATAACGATAGTTCGATTCAAAAAAATGACCAACATAATATGTGCTGTCTAACTGAATCATCTTTTGTGAAAGTTCATAGGCTTTTCGACTGTCGAAATTACCTCTAAACTCGCGTTCCAGTCGGTCAATCTCAATGCGCTGCGCATTTACATCCGACAGTCCCATAAAGAAAAATCCAAATAGAAAATATAGCGTTATGTTAGCTGTTTTCACGAACTACTTTTTTAAATTAAGTCTTGACAAACGATCAATTTCCGATTTAACAATACTTTGTATGGCATTCGATTCGGCACCAAGATTCTTAAACAGAAGTCTGTGTTGAAGAACTGGCTTTACCAAAGATGCTAAGTCATCTTCTATGACATAATTTCGTTTGTGAATGATGGCATAAGCTCTCAAACACTTTAAAAGAATAATTCCTGCTCTAACTGAAGCTCCTAAAACAATCCCAGAATGCTCTCTGGTTTGTCTTATAATGTTGTTTATGCTGACAATAATTTCGTCATCTACATGTACCTCTTCTGCTTTGCTTCTGAGTAAAAGAATGTCTTTCATATTTAAAACAGGTTCAACTGTATCTTGTGACTTCTGGATTTCTAATTGTTTTTTATAGATTTCCAGCTCTATTTCTTTAGTGACATACCCAAAATTTATCTTCATAAAGAAACGATCTAATTGCGCATTTGGTAATGGATAAGTCCCTTCCATTTCAATCGGGTTTTGCGTGGCAATCACAAAGAAAAGATCTTCAAGCTTATACGTTTTATCTCCTATTGAAATCTGGTTTTCAGCCATACATTCTAATAAAGCTGATTGCACCTTAGGTGATGCTCTGTTGATTTCATCTGCCAATAATATATTGGAAAACAATGGTCCTTTTTTGAAAATAAAATCCTTGTTACCTTCATCATATAAATGCGTTCCTATTAAATCCATAGGTAATAAATCTGGAGTAAATTGAATCCGTTTAAAATCGGAATGCCCTTCCACACCTGATAACGAATACGCTAAGGTTTTTGCCATCACTGTTTTTCCAGAACCAGGATTGTCTTCCAGAAGAATATGTCCTTTAGCAATAAGACAGGTAATGATTTGAATGATTTGCTGTCTGTGTCCTTTTACAACTTTACCAATATTATCAATTAGCAAGTCAATTTTATATCCAGGACTATCTGGAGAACTGATTACGCTCGAAGGTGGAGCAAACCTTTGGTGATCTGGATTTGTGTTTTCTATGTTATCGTTCATGAGTTTATGCTATTTTTTAAGATTGAGATTCAACATGTAATGAATCCATTTGTTTGGTTTTATAAAATTCAAAAAGCGTTCTGATGTACTGTATTGTGATAAAACTTTGTTGTTAAAATCTGAATGAAATCCACGAATAAAATCAACTTCATCAACAGTAGGTTCGTCTCCACTATATTTCAGCTTCTGATAAATGCTGATAAATGCTTCGAGGTGAGTTCCGAATTTAGGATCTACAACATCTCTTGCATAAATCATTGGTGTTTGCGAACCTCTTGGAATTCCCATTTGATTGAGAAGGAAATGTGCGTTTTTATAATTTATTTCAGATAGAGCAAAAACCGAAGTCTTCTTTTTCGCCTTGCTCGATAACCACCAAAAGTAACAGATTGGTGAACAAACCAATATAAACACTATGAGAAGTATCAACGCAAGAACATAAATAGACCAATCCGTTATGGTTTTAATTACACTTTCCTCTTCGTCTTTAGGTTCTTCGCCAAGTTTTTCTTCTTCAATTTCTGGAACATGCACTTCCATAATCGTAAGAGGATCTGGGAAGAGTTGCATGTAGTTTTCTATACTTTCATTGGTTTTCTTGGTTCGTATTCTGGCAAGTTTATAATCGAAAGACACCATGACTGCTGTATCTCCAAGTTTTACATTTTGAAGTGAAATAGGTTGTTCTCCTGCAAAAACTTTGGCTTGGTTCACATCAAAATTCATATCAATAACATTCGTACTATCTAAAGTTATACCATTGTCATTAATTATCATTTGATCTACACGAACTTCCATTCTCTTACTTATGGTATCGACAACTGTAATGAGTCCTTTGCCCACAAACGTTTCTTTGGTTGGAGGTGTTGGAGGTGTTCCATCAGGTTGAGGAGCTTCTTCAGCAACCTGATTGCTTACTGTCATATCGAAATCTAACCAGCCATATTCAGGAATATAAACTTGTGTCCACGCATGCGCCTGATCTGCATAAAACCAATACCATCCTGGCGTTTTGTAACTTCTATCGACTGTCATAAACCCAACAGCTACCCTTGAAGGAATCCCTAAAGACCTCAACATAAATAATGATGACGTTGCAAAATAGGTGCAATAGCCTTCATGTGTATTGAATATGAATTCACCCAACATGCTCGCATTAGGAATGTTAGGATCTGTAGGTTTTCCTGGTGTTAATGTGTAGGTGTACAGCGGATTTCCGTTTTCATCTTCAGACAAAAAGTAATTTCTAATGCTTAGTATTTTGTCAATAGTGGTTTGATCGCCTTCAGCAAGACTATCGGCTAACTGACCTATTTGACTGTAAAGTTCACCTTCTGGCACCTCAGTGTAATAGCTCATAAAAGCGTCATCTTCGTCATCGTAATTCTTCGCCTTTCTCAACGTGCGATATCGATTTTCCTGATAATCAATGATAGCTTGTTCACTGGTGTTGTAAACGAAGTATGCACTATTGAGTTCTGATACTTCTGAATACACATTGTAAGCAAATTTATACTCTTCTTTAAATGTGTCTTCTATTGAAATAGGCTGACAAGCATAAGCTGTACTTGGTGCCACAAAAACTTCCGGATCAAGGCCTGCAATGTAGATCGTGCTTTTCACATTTTTAGTAGCACGTTCCATTTTGTCATACTTCAGAACAGAATCATTTTGCTGACTAAAATATTGAGGTATTTTCGTGGGATTTGGTAAAAATAAATCCCGAACAATACTGTCTGGATCAATCTCAAACTGCTCCAGCGTTGGGTTGTATTGATTTAAATGATATAAAGTAATGTACTGAGGATTTGGTGTTGTTTCGTTAATGAAATTATCAATATTTGCACAAAAAAGAAGTTCGTCTGAAACTTTTAAACGATCGCGTAGTCCTAAGTAGTCATCAAGATTAAACTTAGCACCAGAAGAACCGTTTTTGTCTTTTTTTGAATCCTTTTCGTCTTCATCTTCCCCTGAATCATCTTCGTCACCTTGGTTTTTTGATTTGGTAATCTCATTCTGAATATGATCTAGCTTTGAATCTAAGAGCTGAATTGTTAACCAAAATAAAAACAGTGCAATCAAAGCGAAAAGCAAAATCCTCAAAACGACCATCAAATAATTTGTGTTTTCTTGCTGTTGAATGGTTTTGAGCAACTCTTTTACAAATAGTGCATAGAATAGATAAAGTACTGTAGGAGCAATTAACCAGATCATCTCATTTACACTCGCCATTTCTAAATCTGAAATGAGAATTACGGATAGTGTTGTTAGCAATATTGAAAAAAAGATTAAATAATACCTCCATTTAGATATGGCAAAACCTGAAAACCATCCAAATACAAATATGATGGTGTTTATTTTGAACCTGTTGGCTACATAATATGCATCAAACTCGTTGAAGGGAACTGAACTGATGGCGTTATAAACGATATTTATAACTAATAAGAGTAACCCAAATAGTATTAAGAATCTAATTTTGGTCGTGTGCAAAAGGTAGGCTGTAACTATGCCTATAGCAAAAATACTGACTAAAAAATGTTTATTTATAAAGAGTAATGAATAATATTCAGCTAAAAAACCCAGTAAAGGATACATAATAAGAATAGTAGGTAGGATTAAGAAAATTAATCCAAATGCCAGCTCTTTATAGTTGATGTGTTTCATAAGATTTGTCCTATAAAATTTGAGTTTGCCACTACGTTTTCAATTTCTTTTTCATTCCGTTTTACCTTTCTGCGGGTTGTTGATAAAAACCATCTTAATTTATTGAGTTCACTTTTATGATCTTTCCTTAAAAACAGATTTTTGAAATTAAACAAATTCTGGTGGTCTAAATGACGGGATGCTTTTACAATAATGATGTTAGACGATTTTTTTTCTATTAATGTGGCTAATGCTTCAGCACCAATCAATGATGATACACATAGTATCGATTCTCCTGATGACTTAATTTCATTAACCGGAACATTATTCTGCCAGTTTGCCGAACTCAATTGAAATCCAACACGATCGTTTTCATTTACATTTACAAACTCATTAACGGCCTGATCGATATTAAATTCTACTTTCTTATCCATTTTCTTAATATTTAAACAAATATTATAAACAATGTCTTTGAAATAGTTAAGCATGCTAATGGCATAGACAGAAGTTAGATCACTAGAAATTAAATTATAAAAACTGGTGTGAAATTTAATATGAGAGGCATATGGATTGATAACCTCAGGCGTTCTAATAACGAGTTCTCTGTTTTTTGCGAAAATTTTCCAGACAATTCTCCGTACATCATCACCCATTTCAAAATCCTTATAATTTAGAAAATCGCCTTCAACCTTCCTCAGCGTTTTTATTTTTTCAACTTCTTCTTTGGTTTTTGAAGGATTAATCTCCTGTAGATCAATATCCATTTTTGCAGAATGCAGATAGAACGAGTTTCGGGATGTTTTGTAAATGGTAAAGCGAAAAAATTGCAAATAATCTATAAAACTGATGATAAATCCTTTGGCATGATATTGTTTGCGGTCTGGAAGCCAAATTAAAGTTGATCCTTCTTTTGGAAGTAGTTTTTCAAAACCTTGTGAGAATTTATTAATCACAATGGTCTCTGAAAGTTTACCGTTTTCAAATTCTATTTTTATTTTAATGTATCCAAGCAGAGGAAGTAATGCTTTAGGTAATGAAATCATAACTGGCACTTGTCCTGCCTCTCCTTTGACATTGCCTTCAAGTCCAATATCTATTTTCGGTTCGATGTGTTTTCTGTTGATTACAAAATGTAAGTAGCAGATTAAGGTGTGCAGAAGTCCAATGCCTATTAGAATTAGTATAAAAAACCCAATTAACCAGGCAAATAATTCAAGATAAAGAGAGGTGTTGGCTTCTTCAATGAAGAACTCATTTTTTACAACATAAACCGAAACTATTAGTACTAATGCAAAAATTAGTGCATTTCTTTTAAACGGGAAAAAACTAATAATTTTGGTGAAATTAATGTTCAAAGTCGAGTTTATTTGATTAATATGATCGAATGTTATACCTGATTATGTTTTAGATTAATCAAATTTAGATAAGCTTAAATACAAAAATACACAAGTGTACGACATCTCAAAACAATTTTTTGTTTCACACCAAATATTTGAGCATAATATTTACTTCCTTTTACATCTTTGTAAAATAAAGGCCATTAATAATTATTACTCCAAGTAAACTTTTGGTTTATGATGCGATTTTTTTCAGAGTTAAGAAAGTCCAAATAAGCTAATGCAACAGGTGATAAATTTTTAGTTTTCAACCAAATTAGATTCCATTCTGTACAAATTGGTAATCCTTTCACTGGAATAATTTGTAATTCTTTATTCTTCAGCTCATTTCTTATACCAATGAGAGGCATTACTGAACATCCTAAACCAGAAAGAACAGCTTGCTTAACTGCTTCATTTGAAGTTAGTTCTATTTTCTTTCTTACTTCAAACTTATTTGCAGATATAAATGTTTCCATAGCATTTCTTGTAGCAGACCCTTGTTCTCTATAAATTATGGAAAACTTCTCGAATATATTTTTTCTGGATAAGCCTTTATTTAATTCTAATGCGCTGCTTGCGACAAGAAAAAGTTTATTTTGCATGAGTGGCACCTTATTAACCTTTAATTTCTTTGGCAATACCGAAACCAAAGCAAAATCTACTTCGTTTATTTCTAAACTCTCAACAACTCTTGATTTATTAGTCACATCCATAATAAGATCTACACCTGCATTTTGCTTCATAAAATCTGATAAAAAATAGGGCATCACATACTTTCCTGTAGAAACAACAGATATTTTAAGCCGACCTGATAACTGTCCTTGATAGGCAAGTGTTTTATAATTAATTTCATAAACTTCATTAAGAATTTTTTCAGCAGCATGTGCAATTTCCTTTCCGAAATCTGTTATAAAAAGTTGCCTTCCTACCACTTCTGTTAATGGAATAGGAAATTGGTCTTGAAAATTTTTAAGCTGTATTGAAACGGCTGGTTGTGTTAAATACAAAGCTTCTGAAGCCTTTGTGATACTCTTTAATTCGGTAATTTTAAGAAATATGTGTAATTGGTGAAGTGTGTAATTCATAAATATTATTTATACATAGCATAACAAATATAAATAAAAATTAATGGATTAAAGTTTTAATATTTGCACTGTATAATAAAAAACAGAATCATTTTAATTTCAAAAACTTAGTCATTATGAAAACAAAAGAATTAACACAAATTGAAAAGACAACCCAAAAAATCCAGTTAGTTAAGGGCGAATTTACACCATCTGAAGCTTCTCATATCGTTGTGAATTTAATAAAAGAAAAAATCAACTTTCATAAAATACAAAGACTTCAAATATGGGAAGGGAATCACAAATGCAACACAGATGCTATTGATGTGCGAATTAAAGAGCTTGAAAAAGAAAAGGAGATTGCTCGGGAATTCATTAATAATTCAAGGGCATTAGGTCAAAATCTGAAAATTGATGGTGTACTTAAAATAACAGTTGCTGAATAAAAAACACATCTAAATAAAAAAATTATGCAATATTCAAAATCAACAATTTTACCAATTTTTGGTCTTTTAGTACTAGTTTTCTTTATCGGATTGTCCTATTTCAACAATCAAATTTTATTGGATAAAATCATTCCATGCAGTTTAATCCTGGCTGTAGTCTTTTTTGCTAAAATGAGAGGAGAAAACAATAATAACCATTCAAATACGGATGGTAACAACTACTCTAATCCGACTTAGCAAGGAGTCTTTTTTAGATTTCAGTTTTATCAGATGTTACAAAATAATTAAATACTTGAACATGAATCTTAAAAATAGTTTAGAATCATATAGTTATCAAAATTCTTCGATGGCTTACAACGCTGAACAAAAATCAACTGTGTCCAATCTATTAATCATCTCGTTATGGCTATTCTTTGCGAGCAATTTGATATATCTCGTTCTCAACCTCAACAGTATTCCTGAATGGCAATTTGAAGGTGTCTTCAGAATCAATGGGTTTACCATATTAATCTGGACGACAGTTAGCTTTTTTAGTGCTATCATTAGCAGTTACGCAAATAACTATCTGAAAGGATTTAGATATCATTCTAGATTCATAACTCTCAGTTTTTGCTTCACTCTTTCTGTTATGCTTCTCGTCATGTCTAACCACATAGGGTTCTTAATTTTAAGTTGGTTGATTATGGGGTTTTTTATGTCTCGATTAATTGGTATCGACAAGTCTTGGGGTGAAGCTCGAGAAGCTTCAAAATTTACTCAAAAACATTTTCTAATTGGTTCCCTGTTTCTTACTGTAGGGCTATTACTACTCACAATTAAAGCAGAGGTATTTACCTTGACTGAATTATCATCTGTTGTTAGTAAGTTACCTCTGTATATCACTATGCCATCTGCATTATGTATAATTGCAGCTGCCATTGTGCAATCAGCAATCTTTCCGTTTCATAAATGGTTACTTTCTGCAATGACAGCACCAACTCCAGCGTCTGCACTTATGCATGCTGGTTTTGTTAATGGTGCTGGAATTTTACTAGCATTGTTTTCCTCCGTATTGTATGCCTCTAATACCTTAACCTTGTTATTCATCATTGGAGGTTTTTCTGCGATCATTGCTCAGTTTACAAAGCTTCTTCAAGTTAATGTAAAACAAAAACTGGCGTGTTCTACTATTGCGCAAATGGGTTTCATGATTATGCAATGTGGTTTGGGGTTCTTTAATGCTGCTGTAGTACATTTGATTCTTCATGGATTTTACAAAGCCTATTTATTTTTGTCTTCAGGGGAGGAAATTGCACAAACAACACCTCAAAAACCATTACAACTAAAAATCAAACCACTTCAGGCAGTTGTTGTGTTAATTTTCGGTGGACTAGGTGCATTGTTATTTGTATTCTGGACAGGAAAAGGATTACAATTGGACAGTAGTGTTTTCTTAACGCTTATTGTCGCAATTACAGTTGGTCAAGCCACATACAATATCGTTAAAGAACATAGTTTATCAAGCTTACAAAAAATTGTTTTACCACCAGTACTTTTTATTTCAGGAATTGGTGTTTATGCGCTAATGTATAATGGTGTTACAGCTTTAATGTCTGATATGCCAATGATTGCAAAATCGCTCCCCTTGTCCTGGGTACAAATTATTTTCGGAATTATATTTTTGATTGGTTTTTTCATCATGAAGTTAGGAGTTTACCGAAAGATTCCATGGCTCTACGTCAAATTGATGAATATATCCCAACCTTTTAAAAAAACAGTTTTAATGTATAAATCAAAATCGATATGAGTCAACATATGCTAAATAGTATTGATCAAGCATCAAAAATTATAGGAAAAACATGGCCTTTATATACATTTGTTGCGTCTAATCCTTTATCAGGTTACGAAAATTCATCGTTTCGTGAAGCTCTAAGTTCGTCGAAAAAACATTTAAATGCCAATTTGTTTCCTGATGTAAAACTGTATCGCCAAGCTTTTAATAATGGTGATATTAACAAAAAGGTATTACTTGCACTTCTCAAAGAAAATAATTTATCTGAATCGCCAGAACATTATTTGGTACTTATTGAGGCTCAACAGCCAGTTAAAGAATTAAACTATAACCATAAGATTGACCGAGTTATGGCTAAATGGCTTTCTGCTTTTATGGACGAAGGTTTAGCAGAATGGGATATGCCGTTTAAGACTGAGGGATTTTATACCTCTTGGAGACATCTGGTCATATACGATTCTGAAATTGGGACCACCTCTTTGAAAGAAGTTCCTAAAACAAGCGCTTTGGCTCTGGAAGAACTGTTAAAAGAGTATTCTCCAGATGACTATGTTGATATTTTTAGGCATCATTTAGCTGCACTTCCAGGATGGACTGGATACATTAACCATCGTTCCGAATCTAACTCAGAGTGGCAAAAAGAGTATCCCATAAGCTTAGCAGATTATTTAGCAGCACGTCTCTGGACTGCCAATAAATTAAATCTTCCGTTATTTCCCGAAACAAAAGAAAAAGCATCTAATAACCTCATTTTAAATTTACAGTATATATTTTTAAAAGCCTGGGAACAAAGCTGGCAAAACCAATTAATAAAAACCTTTGGAAATAATTCGAATTCATCACAGCCTTCTGTAAAATCAGGTGTTCCAGATGCACAGATGGTGTTTTGTATTGATACACGATCAGAACTCATTAGAAGACATGTAGAGTCAAAAGGAAATTACGAAACTTACGGCTATGCTGGCTTTTTTGGAATTGCAATGGATTATAAAAGCTTAAATGAAAGCATTACACGTAAATCTTGCCCTCCAATCGTACCTTCGGCATACACTGTTTCTGAAAGTGCACAATTAGATAAAGACAAATTATTACTAGAGTATAAAAAGAAAAAAAACGTTCAAAAATTTGGTGATTATTTACTTAAACGAATGAAGAACATGCTACCATCGGCTTTTAGCTATGTCGAGGTAACTGGATTATTTTACGGATTATCACTAATTGGAAGAACCTTCGTGCCCAGATTAATCTATCAGAATAATGAGCGAAAGGCTAACTACCTGGAATCAACGTGTCAACCAAGTATTACTCACGCATCAGATGAGAGCCCTGCACTAGGAATAACATTACAAGAAAAATTAGAAATTGTAAAATCAGCATTTGACCTTATGGGCTGGAAAAAATTTGCTCCCGTAGTGCTTTTTGTAGGACATGGTAGTCACTCGGCAAATAATCCTTTTAGCTCAAGTTTAGATTGTGGTGCTTGTGCTGCAAGCCCAGGAAGACATAATGCACGAATGCTTGCGAAATTGTCTAACTTACCGGAAGTTAGAAAAGGCTTAGCTGAAATTTACAGTATTAAAATCCCTGAGAATACAGTCTTTATAGGAGCAGAACATAACACTACAACAGATGATATCGTTCTCTTTGATTCGGAAGTTCCAGAATCACATAAACAACTTATCAAACAGCTGAAAACAAACCTCTCATTAGCAAAGCAAACAGCTACTGAAGATAGACTTGGTGTTAACAGGAGTATTGCTAAAGCTCAAAAACAAGCAAATGACTGGAGTGAAACTAGACCAGAATGGGGACTTGCAAAAAATGCTGGTTTCATCATAGGACCACGCGATCTTACCAAAAACTTAAACTTAGATGGTCGCTGCTTCCTGCACTCCTATGATTGGGAGTTAGATACAAATGGTAAAGCATTAGAAGGCATTATGAAAGGCCCTATGGTTGTTACACAATGGATTAATAATCACTACTATTTTTCAACAGTAGATAATAATATTTTTGGAGGTGGCACTAAAATAACTCATAATATAACAGGCAAATTTGGGGTTATTCAAGGAAATGGAGGTGATCTCAAAATGGGACTACCGTTACAATCATTATTCAAATCGGATAATGCTATGTACCACCAGCCCTTACGCTTGTCAGTGACAATCCAAGCGCCAATTAATCGCGTATCAGAGATCCTCTTAAATAATAACAACTTAAAGACGCTTCTCGATAATGAATGGATCTATTTGATGGTCATGGCACCTGAACAAAACAACAACATATTCCATTATAAGAAATCATTACAATGGATCCCATCTTTAAAGAATAATAAAAGTGTAGCAATTAAAAACAATAATAAAAAAGAATTAGCTTTAACAGAACCAGCACTAATTTAAACTGATTTAAAAAGAATAGCTAACAGTCGTCATTAATTTGATATTCGCTTTTCTGTTAAAAACACATAAATAAAAAAAGCCTTTCAATTTCTTGAAGGGCTTTTTAAAATTGTGGTCCCACTTGGGCTCGAACCAAGGACCACCTGATTATGAGTCAGGTGCTCTAACCAACTGAGCTATGGGACCATTGACATTTGTCAATCTCTTTATTACTAAAGAGTGTGCAATATTACTACATATTTTAAAACTCCACAAAGAAATTTGCATCAATTTAATTATCCATATCCTGACACAACTCAATGAGAACGCCATTTGTAGCTTTAGGATGTAAAAAAGCAATCAACTTATTATCGGCTCCTTTCTTTGGTTTTTCATGAATCATTCTGAAACCTTCTGCTTTCAACCGTTCAATTTCAGACGCTATATCTTCAACCGCAAAAGCAATATGATGAATACCTTCTCCTTTTTTTTCAATAAATTTTGCAATCGGACTCTCATCATGCGTTGCCTGAAGTAATTCAATTTTATTGGGACCAGCCTTAAAGAAAGAAGTCATAACACCTTCACTTTCTACAGTTTCTGTTTTGTAATGCGCTTTGTCAAATAGTTTTCCAAATAAATCATTAGAGGCTTCTATATCTTTTACGGCAATGCCTATGTGTTCAATTTTTTTCATATCCTTTTCCCGAGAAAGCAGGAATCTTATGTTTTGGGTTTTTAAATAACAATAATCTGATTCTAAGGTATGAATTTTGCTATCAAAAACAAGATAATACTTAAATATCCTCTACTTTTGCAAAGGATTACGTATTATAAGAACTATGGAAGAATTAACGCAAAGACAGAAAAAGATTGGCGGACTTTTACAAAAAGATCTCGCAGACATACTACAAAAAGCAGTAACTGATGGAGGATTACGAGGTGTAATCATTTCGGTAAGCAAGGTAAATGTAACTACAGACTTATCTGTTGCCAAAGTATATCTTAGCGTTTTTCCAAATAAAGAAGGAAAAAAACTTCTTGAAGGAATTCGCTCTAACACACCTTTAATTCGTCACGAAATGGCACAACGTACCAAAAACCAATTGCGACGCATGCCAAATTTAGAGTTCTTTATTGATGACTCACTGGAATATATTGATGGCATCGAAAAATCACTCAAAGGTGAAGAAAATCCAATAAAAGACGAAGATCTTTTAGGCAGAAGAAAAAAATCTTAACCCTCTGTTTCCTTTTCTGCAAAAATGAAGTTTTCATTATACATAGCTAAACGTTACTTGTTTTCAAAAAGCAGTAATAATGCTATTAATATAATGACCATTATTGCGGCTTCAGGAACTATTATTGCATCTGCAGCTTTATTTATTGTACTTTCTGGTTTTGCTGGTTTAAAAGAGTTTAGCCTCAGATTTTCCTCATTGGTCGATCCGGATTTAAAAGCAGTTCCTGTTCAGGGCAAATCATTTTCACTGACTGAAAAACAACTGGAAACACTCAATAATACCAATGCTATTGCTTCGTATTCTAAAATTATTGAAGAGCGTGCTATCGTTCAATTCGATCAGAAACAGCAAATCATAACCTTAAAAGGTGTGGACAGTAATTATAAAAAAGTCACTTCTATTGATTCTATGATTATGTATGGTCGCTGGCTCGAAAATGGTACCTCTCAGATTGTTGCTGGTGGTGGAATTTCAAACAATTTATCTTTTGGTGTTTTAGACATGACCAAGAGCCTTACCATATCTGTACCTAAACCTGGAAAAGGACAAATAACTTCAGTAAAAGGAGCTTTTAACACCGTCAAGGTTTTTAATATTGGTGTATTTAACATCAATGAATCCTTAAATTACGACTACATTTATGCCGATATCGATACGGTCAGACAACTCTTAAATTATAATGATAATCAGGTATCTGCTCTGGAGTTCAAACTTCAGCCAAATGTAGACGAAACCGAAGTTACTGAGACTTTACAAACAGTTTTAGGAAGCAACATTCAAATAAAAAACCGAAACCAGCTTAACGATGCGCTTTACAAAATGCTAAATACCGAAAACGTTGCTGTGTATCTCATTTTTACCTTAGTCATCATCATTGCTTTGTTTAATGTGATTGGCGCATTAATCATGATGATTCTCGACAAAAAAGAATCGTTACACACGCTCTTTAACCTTGGTGCAACCACTAAAGACATCAGGCGTATTTTCTTTCTTCAGGGAAGTTTAATGACCATTCTTGGTGGTATTATCGGACTCACGTTAGGGTTCATCATCGTGTTTCTGCAACAGCAATTTTCACTGGTTATGATAATTCCTTCAGAGCCTTATCCTGTAGTCATCAAAACCATCAACTTTGTTCTTGTTTTGGTCACTATTACTGCACTCGGATTGCTAGCATCAAAGTTAGCATCACAACGTATTACTAAAACCTTGGTGAAATCTAATTAGAAATATTTGGGCAAGTTGCTAAGGCAAACAGGCTCTCACAACTCGCTTCTAGACAAAAAAGTCTAGAGAGCTCAAACAGATTGCTCCATCCTTCTTGCAAAACAAGTACTAAGTAACAAATTCGTAACCTGAAAACTTATCTAAGACCTCATCAAAAGCGGCAAACACATCTTTAGAATCGTCACTGGTAACCATTTTCATTCGGTGTTCCTTAAAGTTTGGAATGCCTTTAAAGTAATTGGTATAATGACGTCTGGTTTCAAAAACACCTAACTTTTCGCCTTTCCAGTCAATCGACATTTGTAAATGACGTCTGGCAGCATCTACACGTTCTTCCATCGAGATTGGTGCTAAATGCTCTCCTGTTTCAAAAAAGTGTTTAACCTGTTTAAAAAACCATGGGTTTCCAATGGTTGCACGACCAATCATCGCTCCATCTAAACCAAAACTATCTCGCATTAGCATGGCTTTTTCTGGAGTATCAACATCGCCATTTCCAAAGACAGGAATGTGCATTCTCGGATTGTTTTTTACCTCAGCAATAGGCCTCCAGTCAGCTTCGCCTTTATACATTTGAGCACGCGTTCTTCCGTGAATTGAAATGGCCTTACAGCCTACATCTTGTAAACGTTCAGCAACCTCGACAATTTTTATAGAATCGTGATCCCAACCTAATCGCGTTTTTACCGTCACTGGCAAATTGGTGCGTTTAACCATTTCCGCAGTCAACTCCTCCATCAAACAGATATCTTTCAAAATTCCTGCTCCTGCACCTTTACTCACGACTTTCTTAACCGGACAACCAAAATTAATATCGATAATATCCGGATTTGATTTTTCCACAATATCAATGGTCTGCAACATGCTTTCCATATTGGCTCCAAAAATCTGAATGCCAACAGGACGCTCCTTTTCGTAAATATCAAGTTTCATAACGCTTTTAGCAGCATTACGAATCAAACCTTCACTGGATACAAATTCAGTGTACACCACATCTGCACCTTGTTCCTTACACAAGGCACGAAATGGAGGATCACTAACGTCTTCCATTGGTGCTAAAAGCAAAGGAAAATCTGGAAGTTCTATGTCGCCTATTTTTACCAAACCTAAACTATGTTTTTAAAATTCAATGTCTGCTTCAACCTCGTCTTCACCTCGTTTTACAGTCACTTTCGTTTTGTCTCCTGTATCAAAGCTGGAAAGTGCTCTCATATAACTCATCATGTCTGTGACCAGGCTATCACCAAGTTTTACAACAATATCTCCTTTTTGAAGTCCGGCTTTTTCAGCTGGCTTATCTTCACTTACACCATCAATTCGCATACCTTTTCCGTCGTATAAATAATCTGGAATTACGCCTAAACCGACTTTAAATCTTGGGACTTCTTCGCTCTCATTTTTAGTTTTTCTAAAAGATAGTTTTCCGTTATCATCAAGATCTGAAATGATATCAAAAATATAAGTCGAAATGGTTTCCATTCCTTCATAATTCAGTTTTTCGGTATCATCTCCTGGTTTGTGATAATCTTCATGCTGACCAGTAAAAAAGTGCAGAACAGGAATATCGTTATTGTAAAAAGAGGTATGATCACTTGGTCCAACACCTGATTCTTTTTCAATGATGTTAAACTTTGAATTGTTTGCCTTGACCACCTGTTTTAAAATAGGAGACGTACCAACACCATAAACAGCCAAAGTACTGTCTTGTTTTAAACGACCAACCATGTCCATATTCAACATGTAATTGACTTTCGATAAATCGATTGTTGCATTTTTAGTGAAGTAATTAGAACCTAACAATCCCATTTCCTCTCCTGAAAACGCCATAAACAAGTAGTTATTCCCAGTGTTTTTAGCTTTTAGTTTTTTGGCTAAGTTTAACAACACAGCCACTCCACTTGCATTATCGTCAGCGCCATTGTGAATTTCCTGAGATTCACCTCTAAATAATGAACCTTCCGCTCCATAACCTAAATGGTCGTAATGTGCTCCAATCACAATGGTATTTTCGGCTTTATTATCAAGAAATCCAATGACATTTATTCCTGTAATTGTGCTGTCTCCATCTTTAACTGTATAATTAACTTCCTGATGTGGATCTGTTTTAGGTTTAAACGAAAATGGTTGAAAATACGATTCAGTGCCTTTAGCTTCCAATCCCAAATTTTCAAAACGCTCGGCAATATATTCTGCTGCTGCTTTCTCTCCATCGCTTCCTGTTTGTCGTCCTTCTAACTTATCATCTGCTAAAAAAACCACGTCGTCTTTGATGGTTACAGCTGTTTGTTTTTCTTCGGAATTGGTTTTACAGGCCACCAACAGCATCAAAAAAAGGATAAATAATATGTTTTTCATCTTATGAAATCTTAATTTTGCACAAATTTAGTTAATAATCTAATCAAACCTACAAGGTTTTCAAAACCTTACAGGATAAAATCTAAATATGAAATATCTTCCCTTTTTAATTTTCAGTGTTTTAGTTTTTAGTTGTAAAAACGACACAAAAACAACTTCAGAATCCAAAACAGAAGTTCCAACTGAAACAGTCCAAACCACAAAAGACAGCTTAATTTATCCTGAAGAAACACATTTTAAATCCATTCGCCAGGTGACCTTTGGTGGAGATAATGCAGAAGCCTACTGGAGTTTCGATGATAAACAATTGGTATTTCAGTCAAATAATAAAGCATGGAACGTGGGCTGCGACCAAATGTTCTTAATGAATGCTGATGATACGTTTAAAAACAGTATGCCTCCGATGATCAGTACGGGAAAAGGACGAACAACATGTGCTTATTTTCTGCCAGATAACAAACATATTATTTACGCATCAACACATTTAAAACAAGAGGAGTGTCCGGAAACACCTTTGCGTAAAAACGGAAAATACATCTGGCCAATTTATGACAGCTATGATATTTTTGTAGCTGATTTGGAAGGTAATATCGTTAAACAATTAACTAACGAGATTGGTTATGATGCTGAGCCGACAGTGTCTCCAAAAGGTGATAAAATTGTGTTTACCTCAACTAGAAGTGGTGATTTAGAACTCTATACCATGAACATTGATGGATCTGATGTAAAGCAAATCACTGACGAATTAGGTTATGATGGAGGTGCATTCTTTTCTCCTGATGGTACAAAACTGATTTTCCGTTCTTCACGACCAAAAACTGAGCAAGAGATTAAAGAATATAAAGATTTATTAGCTGAAGGTCTGGTAGAGCCAACAGAAATGGAGTTATACATTTGTAATGCAGATGGAAGTGATTTACGTCAGTTAACCGATTTAGGCAACGCTAACTGGAGTCCGTTTTTTCATCCTTCCGGTAATAAAGTACTATTCTCTTCCAACTTTGAAGCTGAACGTGGGTTTCCTTTTAATTTGTATTTGATTGATATTGATGGGAAAAACCTTGAGCGTGTGACTCATGGTGAAACGTTTGATGCGTTTCCTGTGTTTTCTAACGATGGCAAGTATTTAGCCTTTTCATCAAATAGAAATAATGGAGGAGGACGCGATACAAATTTGTTTATTGCAGAGTGGCAGGACTAGTGTCATTCAGAAGGTTATTGAAAACAAAAAATCACATGATATTGTCTTTTCGAGTCAGCCGAGAAACCGTAAGGTTCAGCGTAGCTAAATCTCAAATCAACTTAATAAGATTCCTCCATTTCAGTCGGAATGACAAATAAACTTGTTTTAATTTGCTTTCTTTTCTAAACGCTCACGTTCTTCAGTATCAATCGCGCGAGCATTACTGTTAAGTTTTGTGTTTCCGAATTTGTATCTGAACCCTAAACTTATATATCGATTATCAGAATCTACAAATTGCTTATTGAATTGGTTTTGGTAATTTGTTGATAAATCATAGTCATGCATATTGAACAAATCACTAACTGATAATGAAATAATCCCTTTTTTCTTGAATACAGATTTTGAAATGGCCAATTCTGAAATCAATCGGTCTTCAACTGTTTGAAAGCCTTGGAGATTCTTTCCAGCCCAAGTTAAAACAAAACTAATATTCAAACTATTATCTTTTAATAAGGTGAAATCGTTTTGTAGAACAGAATAATTAGACCATTGTTCTTGTTTAACAAAACCCAACCCAAAATTGGTTTCTTCTTCTAAATGATAAAACGAAGTGACTGCATACACAGACCACCGATCTGTGACATTAAAGTTGGTGATAAAATCAAAACCAAACTCTACAGTTTTGTCAAAGTTTACTGAAATATATTCAATAATGTTTGTTGTATTATTCTGTCTGGGAATTTCAGAAATCGCACCATCAAAATTTTGGTAATAGGCTTCAAATGTAAAAAAGTCGGTTATGCTTGTTCCTAAAACGAAATGATCGGTAAATGTTGGCACTAAAAAAGGGTTTCCCGACACCACATAATTGTCGTTTAAGAAAAACTGAAACGGATTTAAAGCCGCATAACTTGGTCGTGCTATACTTCTCTTATAATTTAGTTTTACATTGTAATCATCTGAAATATTATACTGCAAACTTGCGTTTGGAAACCACTCTAAATAATCCTGAGTATTGGAAATATTTGTCAATGGCGAAACGCCTTCAATATTAGTTTGTTCGACACGTAAGCCAGCATTGATACTCCATTTTTCAGCATTTAAATCATAATTAGCATATGCTGCGTAAATACGTTCGTCATAGTTAAACGCATCAGAATTTGAAGCATCAATTGTTTCATTTCCTGTATTTAAATCAACATCAAACTGCGTGATATCACTTTCGGTGTTCGTACTGGAAAACTTAACTCCCGTTTCAAAATTTGATGATTCGTTTAATGGTAAACTATAGTCTATTTTTCCGGCAAAAATATGAGTGTCTTGATTGTTGTTTGTATTGAAAGCACTTGTGTTTTGAAACGTATTATTTGTATCAAAAAACCTACTTATGACATCTTGATTTCTTTCATAGTTATAGGTTGTATAGTGTGCGTTAATGGCTATATCACCTTTTTTCAAATTGCGCTTAAAATCAACATCAAACGCCAAATTATGTTTGGTATCTCTTGATAGGTTATCAGCTGTAAAGCGCGATAAAAAATTACCGCCAGCATCACTAATTACAGTGTTATTGGCTATTTTATATTTAAAATAAGGCAAATACAATGCATTTGAAGATAGACTTAAGGTATTATTGTCATCAATGAAATAATCGAAGTTTACATTTAAATTATGTGTTTCAGACCAGGTGTTTCTGTTGGTAAATGAGCGCCAGCTTTGATCAATAGTATTCGAAGTATCTAAAAAATTAACGATGTCATCTCCATCTCTGTTAATCTTATCGTTAGAATAACCATAATTCACATTCAAACTGATGTGTTCATTCTTAAAAAAATGACTTGTTCCTGCATTATATCTCGGAAAAACGCCTTGAGTAAAGTTGGTAAATACACTTCCACTATAACCTGTAACCAGATTCTTACTCATGATGATATTGATCACCACTCCGCTTTCAGCATCATATCTTGCGGAAGGATTTGTAATTACCTCAACAGACTTTATAGCATTTGCAGAAGAACCCGATAATAACTGATTTAAATCTTCTGAAGATAAATTGACTTTTCTATCATTAATATAAACGGTTGGGTTTGAATTTTTGACTGTAATCTCATCACCAATCACCAAAACACCTGGTGTGCTTTTTAACACCTGAAGCATATTCCCTTCAACCAAAGCTGTTTGTTCAATATTAAATACCAATCGGTCCGCTTCACGCTTTATCGTTGGCTTTTTAGCAATGATACTAACCTCATCTAAACGCTCTGAAGCTTCACTTAGTTGAATGGTTTGCAAGTCTAAATTACCACTGAGAATAATCTTCTGATTAAAATCTTCCAAACCTATGTAACTGATTTTTAAAATATAGGTGGCATCTTCCAGATTGATGATACTGAAAAAACCTTCGTTATCAGTTGATGTGCCTTTTAAGACTTCGCTCTCATCTGCATTCAAAATGATTACGTTAGCAAATTCAATCGGATTATTTTCCGCATCAATTACAGTTCCTGAAACAGAAGAGCTCTGTCCATAGTTCACTAATGAACATAGTATCAAGACTATAAAAATGAATAGGGATTTCAAAGTTAATTAGGGTTTAGAAATGCAATATAAGATTTGTTTTTAAATTGTATTTATAGTTTTTACGTACATATTAAGGTTTTTGTAAACAATTATATCATTTAATGCGTAAGAAATCAGTTATATTTGCAGCATCTTTTAAAGAGGATTTGGTTTATGAAGCACATTCGAAATTTTTGCATTATTGCACATATTGATCACGGAAAAAGTACACTGGCAGATCGTTTGCTCGATTTTACTGGAGCTGTTACTGCACGCGAAAAACAAGACCAGCTTTTAGATAGTATGGATTTGGAACGTGAACGTGGTATTACAATTAAATCACATGCCATTCAAATGGAATACAATTTTGAAGGCCAAGATTATGTGCTTAACCTAATTGACACTCCAGGACATGTTGACTTTTCTTATGAGGTATCGCGTTCTATTGCTGCCTGTGAAGGCGCTCTGTTAATTGTTGATGCTGCTCAAAGTATTCAGGCACAGACCATTTCCAACCTTTATCTTGCTTTAGAAAATGATTTGGAAATCATTCCTGTGCTGAACAAAGTCGATTTGCCTAGTGCAAACCCAGAAGAGGTTACAGATGATATAGTTGATCTTTTAGGCTGTGATCCAGAGGAAATTATTCATGCCAGCGGAAAAACCGGTTTTGGAGTTGATAATATACTTGAAGCTATTATTAAACGTGTTCCTGCACCAAAAGGTAATGTTGATGAACCACTTCAGGCCTTAATTTTCGATTCGGTTTACAATCCTTTCAGAGGTGTTGAAACGTATTTTAGAGTAATTAATGGCTCTATTAAGAAAAACCAGGAAATCAAATTTATTGCAACTGGCAAAACGTATGGAGCTGATGAAGTTGGAACTTTAAAGTTAAAACAGTTCCCAAGACAAGAAATAAAAGCAGGTGATGTAGGTTATGTCATTACCGGAATTAAAGAAGCTAAAGAAGTTAAAGTTGGTGATACAATTACAGATGCTAAAAATCCAACAACCAATCCTATTGAAGGTTTTGAAGATGTGAAACCAATGGTCTTTGCTGGAATTTATCCTGTAGATACTGAAGACTATGAAGAACTTCGTGCCTCAATGGAAAAGCTTCAGCTTAACGACGCTTCATTAGTATTTACTCCTGAAAGTTCAGCCGCTTTGGGCTTTGGTTTTAGATGTGGATTCCTTGGCATGCTTCACATGGAAATTATTCAAGAGCGTTTAGAACGTGAGTTTGATATGACAGTAATTACAACTGTTCCCAATGTATCTTATCACGCTTTTACCAATAAAAATCCTGATGAGATTGTCATTGTAAATAATCCATCAGATTTGCCTGAACCTTCTACTTTAAATAGAGTTGAAGAGCCTTACATCAAGGCAACCATTATTACGAAATCTGATTTTGTGGGTAATGTCATGTCGCTTTGTATAGAAAAACGAGGCGTCATAACTAACCAGACTTATTTAACAACCGAACGTGTTGAGTTAAATTTTGATATGCCTCTTGCTGAAATTGTCTTCGACTTTTACGACCGTCTTAAAACAGTTTCTAAGGGCTATGCTTCATTTGATTATTCTCCTATTGGTATGCGAGCTTCAAAACTGGTTCGTGTTGATATCTTATTAAATGCACAAACGGTTGATGCACTTTCTGCTTTAATACATGCCGATAACGCATACTCTATTGGTAAAAAAATAACGGAAAAACTAAAAGAACTTATTCCGAGACAACAATTTGATATTCCTATTCAAGCTGCTATTGGTGCAAAAATTATTGCAAGAGAAACCATTAAAGCATTACGTAAAGATGTAACGGCAAAATGTTATGGTGGTGATATTTCCCGTAAACGTAAACTTCTGGAAAAACAGAAAAAAGGTAAAAAACGTATGAGACAGGTTGGAAATGTAGAAATTCCTCAGCAAGCGTTTATGGCTGTGTTGAAATTGAATGATTAATCTTACAAACAGG
>JAAEZL010000001.1:65831-68559 GCA_018222875.1 Algicola sp. | reverse complement strand
ATACAAACCGAAGTAGTTCACTTCGGTTTTTTTGTACATTTATGTGAACCAACCTTTTAAATTCATGTGTTTTAGATTTAAAATTCTAAAATCGATTAGTCTTACCTTGTGTTTTTTGTTTTCACTAGCATCTCCTTTTTATGCACAGCAGTTAGATTTTTTTAAATATGGTGTAGAAAAAGGATTGTCTCAGGAAACCATAAATACCATCTTAAAAGATAGCAATGGCTTTTTGTGGTTAGGCACTCAGGATGGCTTAAATCGATTTGATGGACATTCTTTTAAGGTTTATAAGTCTCAAACAAATAACCCTGAACGTATTTCCGGGAATTTTATAAATGCATTAGCTGAAGACCTAAATGGTCATATTTGGATTGCTACAAAGAATAACGGACTTTGTTATTATACACCTGAAACAGATGTTTTTACTAAAGTTACCATCCCTGACCTTCCAAATAATGCACAATGCAATAAACTTTCATTAGACGATAACGGAACTCTATTTGCTGCTTTTTTAGATCAAGGTTTGGTGAAAATTAGCACTTCAAAAAACTCTATTGATGGGTTAAAACTCTCATTTTTCAATGAGACTCCTGCAAATATTACAGCTTTAAATGTTATAAAAAACACGATTTGGGTTGGCACCAGAGATGGAGATATTTACTATTCAAAACTTAAAAATTCAGAATCTGACTTTAAGAAACTAAGTTCAAATTTTCTAAACCTGAAAATTCACTCCTTTTATGAGTCTAAATACGGCTTATGGATTGGAACAGATACTGGATTATTTCTTTTAAATCAGAATACAAACGAAATACATAATATATCTATAGCACCACAGAAGTTGGTTGCTGTCTTTGATATCGCCTCAAAAGGAGACAAATTATACTTAGCAACAGATTCAGGGTTTATATACTGTGATGGTTTTGATAAAAGCCTCAATAGATTCGTACAAATTACAGTTTATGATACCAGTAATAGCGAAGAAACAGGGTTGTCAACCAATAGAATAAACTGTGTGTATGTTGAAGATGATTTCCTCTGGCTTGGAGCAGACAAACTCTATCAGGCCACTTTAAAAGACCTCGTGTTTAAGCTGGTTCAAAAAAATAAACCATATATAAATACCTTACAAAATGAGCATGTTTACACCTTTGCTAAAAGTGAACATGGCCTCTGGGTTGGCACATTGGATGGTTTGCACTTAATTACCGAAAACACAACCTATTATTATAACAATTTGCCTCATAACACTGTAAGAAGTCTCGCTATTGATACTAAAAACAAGTTATGGGTCGGAACTCAAAAAGGAGTCGCTGTTGCTGATCTTAATCGCTTTGAAAAAACTACTCCAAATTTTATAACTATTGACAAACATCCTGTTGACTCCTTGAGTTTGAGTAATCTTAAAATAAGACATATTCATGCAGATGCTAATGGAGATGTGTGGCTGGCTACTTTAGGAGGTGGAATTCATCGGTTTACAGGAGCTATCGAATCAGGAGATTTTAGGTTTCAGCAGTTTAAAAATAATCCCAATAACAAAAACAGTATCAGTACGAATGTAAACTATGTGTTTTTTAAAGACCGATCTAACACCTATTGGATTGGTACCGAAAACGGACTGAATCGTTTACAATTTGATGCCAGCCGATTTGATAAACCGAAATTTACCAGGTTTAAAAATGAAGAAAACAATCCAGATTCTATAAGCAATAATACCATTTTAAGCATTTTTGAAGATTCAGAAAACAACTTATGGATTGGAACCTTAAACGGACTAAACAAATACAATCATGACACACAAACTTTTAAAGTTTATAATGAAAATAACGGACTTACAAATGGTGTGATTTATGCAATACAGCAAGATGAAAATGGACTGTTATGGTTGTCGACAAACGCTGGGATTTTTAGTTTTGATACTTCAACTGAACGATTTACCAATTACAATAAAAATGATGGTTTACAAGGGAACGAGTTTAATTTGGGAGCGAGTTTAAAAGACCGAAATAATGTGCTTTATTTTGGTGGAACGAACGGTTTTAACTACTTCAACCCATTTGATATTAAGAACTTAGACAACGAAGGCGAATTAACCTTCACTAATGTTAAGATTGATAACGCCAACCACTATTTCAAAGCGTTAATGCATACTAATGAACAGCAAACCTCAAAAATTGAACTGGCTTATAATCAGTTTCCGTTTTATTTAGAGTTTTCTGACTTAGACTTCAATCCACAAAAAAACAACAGCTATATCTACAAACTCTTACCGAACGATACCGAATGGAATGATCTTCAAAAAAGAAAAGAGATTCAGTTTTTAAATATGGCATCTGGAGATTATACATTAATGGTTCAAGGAAAAACCAGAGGGAAAATATGGAATTCTAATCCACTAAAACTAACTTTAACGGTAACACCTCCTTGGTGGAAAACACATGTAGCATATGTCATATATATCTTATTGTTTCTGGCTTTCGTATTTACGCTTTACTATTTTCAATTACAGAAAAAGCTACAGGAGCAGCAAACGCAAAAGTTAAAAGAACTGGATGCTTTAAAAACAAAACTATACACCAACATCACTCACGAGTTTAGAACACCTTTAACTGTAATAAAAGGCATTACTTCAAATTTAAGCGAGAATTTTCAAAAGCTAAAAGACAACCATTCTGTAAAATCCTTGAAAACAATAGAACACAACAGTAATGCTGTGCTCAAG
>JAAEZL010000001.1:64563-65821 GCA_018222875.1 Algicola sp. | reverse complement strand
ATGTTAGACCTTGCCAAAATTGATAAGCATAAAATGACATTGCAACCTGTTCAATCTGATTTGGTATGGTATTTAAAACATATGGTTTCCCATTTTTCATCTTATGCTGAATCAAAAGAAATTAAACTCACTTTTTATAGTGAGGAAAAAGAACTTATCTGTGATTTTGATGCGAATGCCATTCAAAAAATAATGAGCAATCTCTTGAGTAATGCTATAAAAAACTGTGAAAAAAACGACCAGATTATTGTGCATTTAAAAACTGAAAATGATGCTTTATCCATCAAAGTAAAAGATTCAGGAAAAGGCATTTCCAAAGAACACTTAGCATCAATTTTTGATCGCTTTTATCAGGCTGAAAATACTACGGAATATACTGAGGAAGGTTCTGGTATTGGTTTGACACTGACCAAAGAACTTGTACATTTAATGAAAGGATCTATTCGCGTTGAAAGTGAAATTCATGTAGGAACAACATTTGAAATCAGTCTTCCGGTTACCAACACTGCTCCAAAAGAAGCATTAAAAGAAGACTTACTTAATGCATTAATTACTCGTGAAGCTTCAGAAGATGACTTTGTAAAAACTGAAATTCAGCTGTCAAATGAAGATGCAATCGTTTTGATTGTTGATGATAATAAAGATATTTTAAACCTTTTAAATACAGCATTGGAACAGCACTACCATGTTATTTCAGCAACTAACGGAACATTAGGTATTGACATGGCAATTGAACACATTCCGGATGTTATTATCAGCGATATTATGATGCCGGAAACCAATGGCTTCGAACTGTGTAAAACTTTAAAAAGTGATGAGCGAACATCACACATTCCTATCATTTTATTGACAGCTAAAGCTTCAGATCAAGATAAAATAAGAGGACTATCAAATGGTGCTGATGCCTTTATTACCAAGCCATTTAACAAAGCTGAACTCTTTGTTAGAATTCAAGAACTCATAAAACTAAGAACCCTATTATATCAAAAGTATTCCAGTGCTTCGTCTTGGGATGCGATTCCCAATAAAGACCTTGAGGATAAAGATGCTGCTTTTATGAATAAAGTCTTGTTTTATATTGAACAACACTTAGAGGATGCTTCGTTTAATTCTATGCGATTATCGAGAGCTTTAAATTTAAGTGAATCTCAATTATACAGAAAATTAAAAGCAACAACAGATGCTTCAACAGCTGTTTTTATCAGAAGGGTTAGACTTCAAAAAGCTAAAACATTACTTCAAAATTCAGAATATACTG
>JAAEZL010000001.1:37133-64553 GCA_018222875.1 Algicola sp. | reverse complement strand
AAATCGCTTATCAAACAGGTTTTAACAGTCCAGGTTGGTTTAGCAGAGCGTTTAAGGAAGAATTTGGTTACGCTCCAAATGAAATACGCAAATAACTGATTATCAAAAATTAAATACTAATCTGCACCAAAAATGCAATAATAGTATATGCTAATTGCGTCGTATGCAACATTACTATTAGCTTTTCTTGAAATACTTAAAGCCTTCACAACCATAGTCTTATAATTTCATACTGTCTTAATCGTTCAAGTAATTTTTAATCGTGACAAAACGCATGCTTTCATCTTTTAAAAAAAAGACCATTGTCATTTTAGACGGCTACACCTTTTGTAATGTCTCTAAAAAGAAAGTGTTGTATGATAACGGATTTGTCTGGTGTGAAGGGAATACACATTGTAAGAACAAAGCCTGTTCAACCCGATTGTTTAGCAGAGATAAAGAAGCACCTCAAGATGAACCTGATTCATGGGAATTTGAAGCAAAGTCGAATATAAAAATCAGAGCGAAAGAGGCCAGAGTATATCACGCGTTTTGCGTGAATAAAATAAAACTGTAATTATTAATTAACCAATTCTATATATTATGAAAACAAAACAACTTTTTTTATTCGTGCTTGCGCTTTTAATCACTTGCGCAGCTTCGTTACAATCTCAAAATTTATTGGTAAGCGAAACTCCACTTCTTGATCTGGATGTGCTTTCTGTGTCATCAAATTCCATAGATCTTGAGTCGTATGAAGTCAATACAGAAGATTATACACTGGAATACAGTATTGAAAACGCTCCGAAAAGCATTACCGAAAACGATGCGCAATCAAACGTGGTTGCTTATGCATTAAGTATGATTGCTCTAGGAGCTGGGTTTGGTGTAAATGCCGACCAGACCTTATGGTGTCTTCATGCCGAGTATTATTTGAGATTGGCAATGCTAAATCGCGCTGCAATTTACGGTTCGGTTGGTGCAACTTATAACGGTTCAAGCAGTGACTTTCTGACCACTACAATTTTTGATGTGACATTAAAAGTTTTAATGTTTACGCAACTAGCAAAACAATATCAACAGGTACGATTTTTATATGGTTTAGCTGCCGCTTATGGCTTTGGAAAAGAAAAATTTGAAGATGGGTTCTCTTACGATATTACTCGTCTTACCATGAGTTTGGTTATAGGTTTTCAAATTATGTTAACACAGCAATGGGCTTTAATGATTCAAAGCAATTTGTTGAACTATCAGGAACTAACAAGAACATTCGAGGACTTTGAAACTAAAGCATATTCAAGATGGGCTTTAATTAACAAAAATAACCTTCTTGCGCTTTCTCTGATTTACACTTTTGCAAATTCAAAACGATAAATTTTAATTTTAAAAACTCTTATTATGAAAACTAAAACATTAATTACCCGATTGATTTACACCCTATTTCTATCCTTTTTGATTTCTACAAATTTTGGTTGTGCAGCTATACTGGATGCTGAGCTCAACGGACTTGAACCTATTCCATTTACAAAGGAAGGTCTAATTGATTTGAACGAATTAGCCAAGAGAAAAGAGAGGTTTGAACAAAATGCAGATAACATTAATTTCTATCCTCGAAATTTAGCAGGTGTTTCTGCTGGATTCGGATTAAATTCAGTGGAAGGTGAAAGTGAAACTTCATTTTGCATAGGTGGAGAATATAGCTACCGCTTATCTCAGGATAATTACAATAGAGCCAGCTACGTTAATTTATTTGCTAATTATGGTTCACAAAGTTCTGACCAAATAGACCAAAATACACTGAGTGCTGGAGTGGGTTATACACTTTTTGACCGAATAACAAGTAATGCCGAAGTGGATTTAACTTATGGAGTAAAGGCTTTTTATGAAACCGGAAGCTATGAGAGTTTTGGGTTTAAAGAAGACATTACGGGTTATGGAGCGCAGTTGTTAATTGGTGCAAATTATAATGTTAACGACAATTTTGCAGTTGGAGTTACTGTGCCTTTTTTATCTTACTCACAACGCACGTTTGAATATGATGGAGGTGAAGTGGATGTCAGCAACACATGGCTTGGTTTAAATAAAGACAATATGGTTATGGCTTATGCACGATTCGGATTTTAAATAAATCATCTGCTAAAGATAGTTATGAGATTCAGTTTTTAAAATTGATTATTTGGAATTGGTCTTTAACAAGGGAGGTTTCAGTTTAAGCTGAAGCCTCTTTGTTTTTAATAGTTTCAATATCGAAATGCTTACCTAAATATACCAGTTTATAGCCTTCTTTAATCGAATCCATTTCTTTGCTGAATGATGAGATGATCTCTAAATCACCTTCCTTATTTTTCAGAAAGAGCGGAATCACATTTTTATCTTTATTTGCGGCATCAATTAAAGAATCGTAATGTTCTTTATCATTAATCTCCATTTCATGGATGGCTGGATATTTCCTGGCAACCTCTGTTAACTTTATATAATCGTCGGTGTGTGAAAATAATCCTTCTTTAGGATTGTTATTATCGTCATTCATTTCTTCAATAGAAACTAATCTGAAGCTACCGTGTTCACCAAAATTTTTACTGAAACGATCAATTGTATATTTATTGATCTCTGAGTTACCAGTCATTGCCATCAAATAACCTATGTCATTAAGTTCAATGTTATCGCTTAGCGTATCAGAATAAATATTTACATTCATTGCTTCTAACCCAAGTTCTTTTGCGCTGTTTATGTTAGTTTGATTGCTGTCAATCATAACCACATGTCTGTTATTTTCTTCTAAATAATGACCTATTAACCTGGAAAACTTAGAGGCTCCAACGATTAAAATTCCTTCAGACTTAGTTAAAAAGACACCAACAATTTTTGCAAATAAGCGTGCTGTAGTTGCATTGAGTAAGACGGTTCCGAGCACAATCATAAACACTAAAGGTGTGATATACTCTGCACCTTCAACACCTTGTTTTAAAAGTTTGCTTCCAAATAAAGACGCAATACCAGCAGCAACAATTCCACGAGGACCAACCCAACTGATAAAGAATTTTTCATTAAGCTTTAGTTTGGAGCCATGTGTACTTAAAAATACTGCCAACGGCCTGATTATAAATACCACAATTGCAAATAAAGCGGCTGTTTGCCAGGTATATAACAACATTAAATCTTCAATATTGATGTTTGCGGCCAAAAGAATAAATAATATGGATATTAACAATACACTCAATGACTCCTTGAAATAAAGCAGTTCTTTTATGTTTTGAAGCTTTCCGTTACCTAAGACCATTCCCATGACAACAACGGCTAATAAACCTGACTCATGAGCAAAAACATCAGACTCTACATATACTAATAGTACTGTAGACAAGGAAACTACGTTTAATAAATAATGAGGTATTAGGTTTTTATTTATAGCAAAAGCTAGAGCATGAGCAAATGTAAATCCGAAAGTTGTACCAAAAAGAATAATTTTTCCAAACTCAATAAACGCTGTTTTAGTAAAGCCACTATCGCCTCCAACGCTAATAAATTCAAATACCAAAACTGCGACTAACGCTCCGATTGGATCTATTAAAATTCCTTCCCATTTAAGAACAGTAGAAACGTCTTTTTTTAACGGAATATTTCTTAGTATTGGCGTAATTACTGTTGGTCCAGTAACAATAATTAATGCAGAAAACAAAAAACAAATTTCCCAGCTTAATCCAAAAATAAAATGTGAGGCTAAAGCTGCTCCAAAAAAAGTAACGATGGATCCTAAGGTTATTAATTTTGTAATTGATGGTCCGACATTTTTTATTTCAGACCGTTTCAGGGTTAAACCACCTTCAAATAAAATAACACTAATAGCAAGTGATACAAAATAGTACAAGCCTTCTCCTGGAAAAAGTCCTTTTTCACCATTCCATATAGGTTCAATCCATTTGGTTCCATCTTCAGATAAAAATTCGGCAGCAATAGGTCCAACCAAAAGTCCAATTAAAATCAATGGTAAAATTGCTGGTATTTTAAACTTCCAGGCAACCCATTGCGCTAATATTCCCAAAATGATTATTCCTGCTAATTCTACCATACATTACAAATTTTGAAAGCTAAAGGTAAATCAATTTTAACAACTTAAAAAACAACCTTCTTATTAGCATAAAAAAAGCGCTACATTAGTATTTCTTAATTTCAGAGTTTTTAAAAATATCTTTTAGGTTTTGAAACGCAACTAATTCATTTCGAAAGGAAAAAAATAAGGTATAATGAACGATGCCGCAATCCAAATTAAAAAATTAAGAGGTGTTCCCATCTTTAAAAAATCATTAAATTTATAGTTTCCTGGCGCATAAACCATCGTATTTGTCGGATAACTCATTGGTGTCATAAATGTTAAAGAACACGCAAACATTACAGCTACTAAAAACGGACGGTTACTAACTTGCATAGCTTCAGACAGACTAATAACTATTGGAGCCATCAATGCTGCTGTTGCTTTGGAAGAAATTAAATTTGTAGAAATAAAGGTCACCAAATAAATTAAACTCAGGGTAATTTGAGCATTATATTGCCCAAGCGTTTCCATGATGTAATTCGCTATTAAGTTTGCTCCTCCTACTTTTTCGAGTGCTGTTCCCATTGAAAGCACGCCTGCCATCATAAAAATTACTTTCCACTCTACAGCTTTGTAAGCTTCTATTGGCTTTAAAATACCTGTCAATATCATTAGTAAGGCACCAACCATTGCACTAATTAATATTGTTGTGATGTTAAGAGATGCTGCCAGTACTACTCCAATACCAATTAAAACTGCTGGTATGGCTTTTTTATAATTGGTTTTTTTCTTTATATATTCTGAAAGTCTAACGATAATCTTGTTTGATTCTAAATTATTGATATCCTCTTCCTGACCTAAAATAAGCAACATGTCACCTTCTCTTAATGTTGTGTGACTTAGTTTATCATAATTGTTTTGTTCTCTGTGTCGTATCGCAATTACAGAGGAATTATATTGTTTTCTGAAATTAATCTCTTTTAGCGAGACTCCTGATAAACTCGAACCATATGGAATAATAACCTCATAAAGGTTAAAGGACTTAAATTTTTCTTCGGCAATTTTCATTCTATTTGAGCCTTTAATACTATAGCCTTCTATATCAAGGAGTCTTGATAGTGTTTCAGGTGGTGCAATTATTTTTAAAATATCGCCTTTTAGTATTTTAGTATCCAAACCGAAATTGTGATTTAAAACTTCATTTCTGAGTATTGAAAGCACGTTGACACTGTAATTGCTAACAAGTTGTGATTTTCCTAAAAATGAATTGATATCTTCACAATCCTCCTCTACAAAAAGTTCTGTAAAATAAGATTCTGCCTTTTTAGTGAATTCATTATTGTCGCCTCTGTTTTTTGGTAATAACAAAGGTCCGATTACAAAAATATAAGCAAATCCGATAGCTAAAAGACACAAAGCTGCTCCACTAAACTCGAACATTCCGAACTCTTCAAGACCATATTTTTTTGCATAACTACTAACCAATATGTTTGTAGAAGTACCAATTAACGTGCAGGTTCCACCAAATAACGCGGCAAAAGAAATTGGCATAAGTAACCTACTGGGTCTAATATTTGTTTCCCGACAGACGGTTAAAGCAATAGGAAGTAAAAGCGCTACGACTGCAGTATCATTTATAAACGCTGAGAAAAAACCTGAGATACTACAAAACACAACAAGTGCTATACTGTAATGGATTTTAGCCAGCTTAATAATTTTATAACTTAAACCATCTAAAATACCTGAACTAAAAACACCTCCACTTACAACAAAAATACAACCTAATGTAATAGTGGCTGGATGATTAAAACCTGAAAAGCCTTCTTCCGGACTCAAAACACCTGCTACAATGAACATAGCCATAATAAGCACAGACGTGGTGTCAATAGAAAAGTAGTCTTTCACAAAGAGAAAAACACCAACTAAAATTATAGCAAATGTCAGAAGTAAATCCATTCTAGATCACAATTAATCGTTCAAATCATTATCCTTTTCTTTTTCTTCAGATTTGTAATACACTCTTTTTAAACTCTTCTTTAGCAACGTAAAGCGATAAATTCCAATGACAAAAAAAACGACACTAAAAACCAATGACAGCATTGCTAAATACTTAAAATTTGAAAATTCTTTAAGCTGGAAGAACGCTATACCTCCCAGAAGCAAATATAGTGATGACCGAATGTAAGACAACAACGTACGCTCATTTGCTAATCTGGTTCTCTCAATAGCTAAGTAATCTCGCAATATGACTTGTTCGTCTGGATTAAAATCACGACCAAATCTCAACAATTTCATCTTCTTAATTTTGGGAGTTGTTTTCATTTGGTAAAATTTTTATTAATATAAGTAATTACTTTAGATAATTAATTTAATAAAAATGTTAAAAATCCCTCAATAAATAGCGCTTAAATGAAATAATGTTTACTGCTTTTAGTAATTTGCAAATCAATACGCTCTCACATGAATTTATATCCTGTAAACGCTGGAAATTTTAAACTTGATGGTGGTGCCATGTTCGGTGTGGTACCTAAATCATTATGGACAAGAACCAATCCTGCTGATGCCAATAATATGATTGATATCGCAGCGCGTTGCTTACTAATTGAAGATGGAAATCGGTTAATTTTAATCGATACCGGAATGGGGAACAAACAAAGCGACAAATTTTACGGTTACTATTTTCTCTGGGGAAATGATAGCATTGACAGCTCTCTTAAAGCTCATGGTTTTCATCGTGATGATATTACTGATGTCTTTATGACACATTTACATTTTGATCATTGTGGTGGAAGTATTCAATGGAACAAAGACCGAACAGGTTATGAACCTGCTTTTAAAAATGCTAAGTTTTGGAGTAATAAAGATCACTGGGCATGGGCAACTCAACCGAATAATCGCGAAAAAGCATCCTTCTTAAAAGAGAATATTCTCCCTATGGAAGAAAGTGGTCAGTTGAATTTCACCTCGCTTCCCGAAGTGGATCTGCTTAAAAATTCTGAACTGGGTTTCGATATCTTTTTTGCTAATGGTCATACCGACAAACAAATGATTCCAATGATTCAGTACAACGGTAAAACCATATGCTTTATGGCAGATTTACTACCAACAGCTGGTCATTTACCACTTCCATTTGTAATGGGTTATGATACAAGGCCTTTGCTTACTCTAGATGAAAAAGAAAAATTCCTGAATCTTGCTGCAGATCAAAATTATTATCTGTTTTTAGAGCACGATGCTCACAACGAAATTATTACAGTTCAACATACAGAAAAAGGCGTCAGACTTAAAGATGTTTATACTACAAATGATGTTTTTAGTTAAAATGAAGTATTATATAAAGTCTTTTTCTTTACTGGTTTGCCTTTCCCTTCTCCTTTTAGGTTGTGGAAGCTCTTCTCGAATAATTTCTACTCCAGTTGAAAACATTGACAGTTCGCCACTGAAGATTTCTCCGTTGACCGAAAGTGAACGAAATTCTTGGTCACATTTAGATTTGGTAACAGATACTATTCCAGGCATGAGCGTTGACAAAGCGTATTCCGAAGTCATAAAAAATAAAAAAGGAAAAACAGTGATAGTTGCTGTCATTGATTCTGCTTTTGATATCGATCATGAAGATTTAGATGACGTGCTCTGGGTAAATCAGGATGAAATTCCCAACAACGGGAAAGACGACGATAACAATGGCTATGTTGATGATATTCACGGTTGGAATTTTATTGGAGACACCTATTACGAACAATTTGAGTATGTACGTTTATTAGCTTCTGGTGATAAAAGCCATCCCAGATATGCTGAGGCCGAAGAAAAATATGATGTTGAATTAAAAAAATATACACAGCTCAAAATAAACTCTTCTCAATTATTGCAGGACATTATTAGTTCAGATAAAGCTGTTTCAAGCTATTTAAAAAAGAAAGAGTATACAAAAGAAGACGTAGCTGCCATCAAAACTGATGATAAAGCGCTTAATGAGTCGGTTGCATTGATAAATTACATATTTGGTTTAGATTATGGCTCTGTCACTGCTTTCAAAGCTGCGGTTGAAGGCGATCTGGTCAATATTAATACACGATTAGATTATCATCTGAACAAAAATTTTAAAGGTAGAAAGACTGGAGATGATCCCAACGATATCTACGATGTTAGCTATGGCAATAATAATCCTAGACCTACTGTAAAAAAAGAAAGTCATGGGACTCACGTCAGTGGAATTATTCTGGCAGAACGTAATAACAATATCGGAATTAAAGGTGTTGCAAACAATGCAAAACTGATGGCCATTCGTTCTGTGCCAAATGGTGACGAATATGATAAAGATGTGGCTTTAGCAATCAGATATGCGGCAGATAATGGTGCACACATCATAAATATGAGTTTCGGAAAGTCTTTTTCTCCTCATAGTGACTGGGTTAAAGATGCTATTGTTTATGCGGCTTCTAAAGATGTGCTCATTGTTCATGGCTCTGGAAATGATGGTCACGATATAGATATACATAAAAATTTTCCTAATGATACCGCTGGAAATGGGACAGAAGTTGCCGATAATTTTATTACAGTTGGCGCTCTAACGCCCAGATATGGCTCTGGTATGGTTGCAGATTATTCTAACTTCGGAAAAAATAATGTGGACATTTTTGCTCCTGGATCTGAAATTTATTCTGCAATGCCTGAAAACGAGTACAAATTACAAAACGGAACATCAATGTCTGCGCCAAATGTTTCTGGTGTTGCAGCATTAATTCGTTCATATTACCCAAGCTTAACAGCTTCTCAGGTGAAACAGATTATCATGGACTCAGGATTACCTATCGACACCAAAGTTGTAGTTGGTGAAGCGAGAGAAATTAAAAATCTGACAGAGATATCAAAATCCGGGAAAATTGTAAATGCCTATAACGCCTTGGTATTAGCATCACAAATCGCAAATCAATAATTACTGAAATTAAAACCTACTTATGAAACTACTTAGTGTTATATTATCCTTTTTTACTCTTTTTGTTTTTACCGTAAAACTAACTGCTCAAACGCCTCAAATGGTTTATAAAACCAATACGTATTGGCAACAGCAAGCTAATTATACCATGGAAATTGATATGGATGTGACTTCCTATCTATTTGACGGAAAACAGAGCATTGATTACACCAATAATTCTCCCGATACTTTAAACAAAGTGTTCTATCACTTGTATTTTAACGCCTTTCAACCTGGTAGTGAAATGGATATAAAATCGCAAAATATAGCAGATCCTAGTAGTCGTTTAAATGAAAATGTCGGAACGAAAGAGGATCCTGTTTATGAGAGCAAAATATCAAAATTGAAGCCTCATGAAATAGGATATATCAACGTTAAATCACTGTTTCAAAACGGAATAGCATTAACATACAAGGTTGAAGGAACCATTCTGGAAGTACAGTTAAATCAACCTATAAAACCAGGAGAACAAGTTAAATTTGATATGGTTTTTGAAGGTCAGGTACCTGTTCAAACACGTCGCTCCGGAAGAAACAGTAAAGAAGATGTGGCGCTATCAATGGCGCAATGGTATCCAAAAATAGCAGAATATGACGATGAAGGCTGGCATGCCTATTCTTACATAGGTAGAGAATTTTATGGTGTTTGGGGAAACTATGATGTAAAAATCACTATCGATAAAAATTATACCATTGGAGGTACAGGTTACTTACAAAACCCGGAAACTATAGGTCATGGTTATGCTGAAAAAACTGTTAAAACTGAAGGTGATAAACTAACATGGCATTTTATAGCACCAAATGTTCATGACTTTACTTGGGCTGCAGATCCAGAATACAATCATGATACTTTAAAGGTTGAAAATGGACCAACGTTACATTTCTTTTATAAGAACACCATGACTTCAGAGCAATTGAATAACTGGAAACAATTACAGTCTAAAGCTGCTAAATTAATGACCTATTTTAATGATATGATCGGCACATATCCATACAATCAATACTCTATTATACAAGCAGGCGACTCAGGAATGGAATATGGCATGTGTACCTTCATAAGAGGTGAAGTTGAACTCAAAAGCATGTTCAGATCTACAGTCTCTCACGAAATGGCTCATACTTGGTTTCAGTTTTTACTGGCTTCTAACGAAGCTAAACACGAATGGATGGACGAAGGTTTTGCTACCTATGCCGAATACAAAGCTATGGACTGGTTTTATGACGAAAACAAAGCTAATCCCTGGAAAAAATCATATAATCGTTATAGAACTATTGCTAACTCTGGTTTAGAGCAACCACTTACTGTTTATGCAGACAGGTATGAATTAAATAGATTGTACAGTACAGCTGCTTATCATAAAGGCTGTGTGTTTTTAGCACAACTGGCTTATGTCATTGGTGAGCGTGATTTAGATAAAACTATTAAATCATATTATAACGATTTTGTGTTTAAACATCCTAAACCAATAGATTTTATTCGCATTGCTGAAAAAGTTTCCGGATTGGAGCTCGACTGGTATTTAATAGATTTTGCTCAAACTACAAATACGATAGATTATGCAGTTAAAACAATTGAAAGTAAAACCATCACCTTAGAGCGTATCGGACAAATGGCAATGCCAATAGACCTTCGTGTGACCTATAAAGATGGTACTACTGAAGATTTTTACATTCCGTTACGTGAAATGAGAGGTGAAAAGTCAACGTCAGCAACACAACTACAAGACTGGACCTGGGCATTTCCAACCTATAGTTTTGAAACTTCCAAAACCATTGCAACAGTTCAAATTGATCCTTCAGGTTTAATGGCAGACGTTAATTTAGAGGACAATCTGTTATCTGCAGAACAAAAGAACTAACGCTTAATCTATAATATAGTATAACAAATGTTTGGTTTTGATACGCTTTTAGTATCTTGGCTAAATCATAAAAAAAGACAAAATACGTTGTGCTATGCTTCAAATAGACGAAAAAATAACGGCTATAATCCATCGGTTTAATCTGAATAACTATGCGTTTTCAAAACGTATTGGAGTTACAGGAACAACCATAGATAGCATCGTTAATGGTCGTCCGCAAAAAGATGGTTCCCGAAAAAAAACCAAACCAGGATACGATGTACTTTTAGCTATTATAAACACATTTGACATCAATCCTGATTATCTTTTCGGAAAGAGCGATGTCATGTTAAGGTCTGACATTACATCTATTCCAACATATTCAGGAATGCCTCAGGTTATTTCTACCACAATTGAAGGTAATGAAAATGTGGTTTTAGTGTCTACCAAAGCAAGAGCTGGATATTTGAACGGTTATGGTGATCCGGATTTTATTGAAACGCTTCCATCATTTAAAATGCCCTTGCTAACCAATGGCACATTTAGATGCTTTGAAGTTCAGGGACATTCCATGGTACAAACGTTTTACAATGGTGATTTGGTCTTCGGAAAATATGTCGAAACCATTTCAGATATCAAAGACAATCAGGTTTATGTGATCATTAGTAAACATGATGGTGTTGTTCTGAAACGCGTTATTAATCATTCCGAAGGTGATAAAAAACTCATTTTAAAGAGTGATAATAAAGATGGAAATTATCCGGATTATGAATTAGCAACTGAAGACATTATGGAAGTCTGGCAAGTAACAATGTACGCTTCAAAGCACATATCTCCTCCTATTGACATGTTTGATAAACTTCAGGAACTCGAAAGTAAAATTTTTAATATCGAACATAAAATTCAAAAACATTAAATGTCGTTTTCATATCCCAAAAAAGAAAAGCTGAAAAGTCAGAAATTAATAGAACAACTATTTTCTGAAGGTAAGTCTGTTTCTGCGTTTCCGCTTCGAATGGTATATCTAAAAACAGAATTTGAAGATGATGTTCAGTTTAAAACAGGGGTCTCTGCCAGCAAACGAAATTTCAAAAAAGCAGTCGATAGAAATCATATCAAACGCTTGCTTAGAGAAGCTTACAGACTTCATAAAACTGCATATTTTAACAACATTTCTGGGTCTTATGCGTTAATGATTTTGTACATTGGTAAAGATGGAACAGATTTTGTTTCCGTTGAGACCAAGATGAAACAACTTTTAGATGCTTTTTCTAAAAAAGTGTCCCAAAACTAAATGCCGATAATAATGAAAAAACTACTACATAAACGACTATTGATTCCGCTGGTAGCAGTTGCTATATTTTTTGGAGGAACCGCTTTTAAAAGTGAATTCTTTGAAATTGCAAAACAAATTGAAATATTCACAACGGTTTTTAAAGAACTCAACATGAATTATGTTGATGATACAAACCCTGGAGATCTAATGGATACTGCTATTAAGAGCATGTTAAATGATCTTGATCCTTACACCAATTATTACAACGAACAAGATGTTGAAGCTTCGAGAATTAATAACTCTGGAGATTACACAGGAATTGGTGCAAATGTACTGACACTTAAAGATAAATTAGTTATTGTTGAGCCTTACCAAGGATATGCTGCCGATAAAGCAGGTTTGAAAGCTGGAGATGAAATTATAAAAGTTGATAATGTTGTTGTTGCCGATTTTAAAGAGGATGCAGGAAACCTTCTTCAAGGTGGAGCAGGTTCTGAAGTTACTGTGACTTATGTAAGACAGGGAAAAACCAAAACAGCTACCATTAAACGTGAGGCTGTAGAAATAAATGCTGTTCCGCATTTTTCAATGATAGACGACGAAACAGGCTATATCGTACTTCGTAAATTTACACGTAAAGCCTCTTCTGAAACCATAAGTGCAGTTAGAGCATTAAAAAATCAAGGAGCCAAACAACTTATTTTAGATCTTAGAGGAAATCCTGGTGGTTTACTCACTGAGGCTGTAAATGTTACTAATATTTTTGTGCCTAAAAACCAATTGGTCGTCACAACCAAATCGAAAGTTAAAAAGTACAATAAAACCTATTACACTCAAAAAGATGCAGTAGATACAGAAATTCCTGTTGTGGTTCTTATAGATGGAAGCAGTGCCTCTGCAAGTGAAATTGTTGCTGGTGCACTTCAGGATTTAGATCGTGCTGTAGTGATTGGAGCACGAAGCTTCGGAAAAGGTTTGGTACAACGACCAAAACCATTGGTGTATGGTACGCAAATTAAAGTAACCATATCCCGATATTACACACCTTCCGGAAGATGTATTCAGGCTTTAGATTACTGGAATAGAGACGAAAACGGAAAAGCAACTCGTGTAAAACGAGAAAATTACAATGCGTTTAAAACCAAAAAAGGAAGAACGGTTTATGATGGAGGAGGTATTCAACCAGATTTAGAATTAGAGGCTTCAAACAGAGTCCGATTACCAGTGCCATTTTATCTGAAAATTTGATTTTTAAATATGCTACAGATTACTATTATAACCATCCCGAACCAGCAGATGTGACTCAGTTTGAATTGACAGAAGCTGAATTTAATAGCTTTAAAAACTTTTTGATAAGCAATAATTTTAATTTTGAAACGAAAGCCGAAAAAGCCTTTGCTGAAGCGTTTTTAATCGCAAAAGAAGAAAAGATTGGAACAGCTATTGATTCAGATTATGAAGATTTATTAAATGCATTAAATTCTTATAAAACGCAAGCAATAGACGCTAATAAAAATGAAATATTAGCCTTGTTATCTGACGAAATTGTAAAACGCTACTTTTACAGAGAAGGGCTTTATACCTATTACAAGGCTACAAATCCTGAAATTCAGAAAGGAAAGGAAATTCTTAATTCTGTCTCTAATTACAAAAGCTATCTGGATTAATAAATTACAGGGTTTTTGATAAAAAAATGAAAATAGACTATATTAGGAATCCTGTACGATATAAAATATGAAAAAAATACAGCTCATTATAATACTACTCTTTACGTCTTGTGTGTTTGCTCAAACAAAAACAAAGACGCATGAGGTTTATTTTGAAACTGATCAATTTGAAATTCCTCCAACAGAACATTACAGACTGCTTTTATTCTTATCTGAAATTGAAGGTCTCGACATCAAAAAAGTTTCTATTTATGGATTTACAGATGATCGAGGAAGCGATTCCTATAACATGGTGTTGTCTCAAAACAGAGCAAATTCTATAAAAACCATTTTTTCTAATAATGAGTTCGATGAATCAATAATTACGAATGTTGATGGAAAAGGTAAGATTCTTCTAAAACTTGTAAAAGAAGAAGATGTTCATAAAATTAGAGGACTTAACCGAAAAGTAGAAATTATTGTCGAGCCTTACAGTCCGCCTCGTGTCAAAGAAGTTGTGGCTGAAAAACAAAAGGTAGAAGATATTATCAAAGGCGAATTAAAAGCTGGTGATAAGTTTACATTAGATAATATTTTGTTTAAAACTGGTTACAGTAAATTATTACCAGAATCTAAGGCTACTCTCGAAAGTATCGCTCAAGCTTTATTAGAACGAAAAGACATTTATTTTACCATTCAAGGCCATGTGTGCTGCACTCAAAATAGTAGAGATGCCATTGACCGTAAAACCAAAAAAAGAAATCTATCTGTTGCGAGAGCTAAATTTATATATGATTATCTGGCAAAAAAAGGTGTAGATACACGACGTATGAAATATGTTGGTATGCGACGAAAATTCCCTTTAGGTGGAGAACCAAAGTTTGACCGTCGGGTTGAAATTTTAGTGACTTATGTAGGTGAAGCTAATCAGCGAAATTAAGTTTTAAGCATTCCTATATGCGGAATCCCATCTTCGAGGTACTCCTCTCCTACTTCAAAAAATTCTAAATTGTTATAAAAACGTTTTAAATACGTTTGCGCAGATATTTTTATAATGCCTGTTTTAAAATGATGTTGAATAGCCTCAATTGAAGCCTTCATAATCGCATAACCATATTGGTGTTGTCGTTCTGACGCTTTCACCACTACTCTACCAATGCTCGCTTCTTTAAAATAATCGCCAGGTTTGAACACTCTGGTATAAGCAACCAAAGTTTCATTTTGATAACCCATAACATGAAGTGATTTCTGATCTTTTCCGTCGATATCCTGATACACACAATCTTGTTCTACAACAAAAACCTCACTTCTAATTTGCAGTATATCATACAGCTCTTGAGTCGTTAATTCCTGAAACGTTTTTACTTTTATTTCTAGCATAATTATGTCACACCGAGCGCTGTCGAAGTGCTTTTTATTTGGTTTACTTTTATAAAGGAGTAATCAATCCTGAACAATCACATCCTTAGAATCTGATTTATTAAATTCTGGTTGAATAGTTACGTGATTGATGTCAAATTTATCATGTAATAGAACTTCGATGTCGTGTAATATACGATCAAATTCATTTACAGTGATATTTTCCTTTAAATCCAGATGTGCTTCTAAATGCAATTCATCATCATTCAAACACCAGACATGAACATGATGTAACATATTAACCTTAGGTAAAGTGTTAACTTCTTTTACAAGCTCTTTAATATTTATTTGTTCTGGTGTAAACAGCATCAATATTTTTGTTGATTTTATCAGAAGATCATAACCTACCCAAATTAAATACAGGGCTATTACAAATGTTAATACACTATCTACCCAAAATAATTGGTAATATTTCATCAATAAACCACCTATTAAAACAGCAACACTTGCCAACATATCTGTAAATAAATGCAAATATGCAGAATGCATATTGAGATTAGATTTAGCATCTTTTCTTAGCAATAGAACACTTAATCCATTAGCTATAATAGCAATTAGAGATAACCAAATAACTAAACTGGATTCAATCGCTTGAGGATTTTTAAAACGATTTACAGCTTCTATAATAAGTAAAACTGCAACAATTACTAATGTTGAAGCATTGATAAAAGCTGCTAAAATTTCGGCACGTTTATAACCGAAGGTTCGGTGAATTGAAGCTTTTTGTCTGGATAGTTGTGAAGCTACATAACTTACAATCAGAGAAATAACATCGCTAAAATTATGAAGCGCATCACTTAATAAAGCTAAGCTTCCTGAGAGTACTCCACCAATTACCTGAGCGATAGTAATGACTATATTCAGGACGATAGAAATTAAAAGATTTCGACCTTTTAAAGCGTTGTGTGAATGATTATGAGAATGTGAATGACCCATTTAACATGAAATCGGAATTTTATTCACACGATTTTGATGACGACCACCTTCAAACGCTGTATTCAAAAAAGTATCTACCATTTCAATCGCTTGTTGCTGTGCTGTAAAACGTGCTGGAATACTCAATATATTAGCATTATTGTGTTGTCTTGCTAACGCTGTAATTTCTTTGGTCCAGCATAACGCAGATCGTACGCCTTGATGTTTATTGGCTGTCATATTTGCACCATTTCCACTTCCGCAGACAATAATTCCTAAATCTGCTTTTTTAGATTCAACATCTTGAGCTACAGGATGTACAAAATCCGGATAATCTACACTGTCATTTGAATCTGTTCCGTAGTTATTAACCGTTATACCTTTTGCTTCTAAATGTTTTAGAATGGCTTGTTTATATTCGGTTCCTGCGTGATCGTTACCTATAGAAATCGTCATGGTTTTGCTGTGTTGTTTAAAAGTATAAAGTTAATAATTGCTTACAAATAAACCGAAGGATATTAAAGTTAGTTATTCAGAATACCTAGGTTTGAAATTCATGTTTGATACTTCAGTAATAAAGCGTGTTAACATCTTAAGGGTTTATTATGTATTACTTGTTAATATCTTCTCTTAAGTATTTAAAACTTTTATTAGGATTATCTGATAAATTTTTCAAGCCAAAATTGAAATGAATCTACCTAAAAAGTTAGGTGTTTTTTTTGGTGAAGTTATAAGCACCAAAATATCCAGATACAAACAGTAAAATTTATAATACTTATTAAATATTGGTTGTCAACATAGGTTATGAACAACTGTTAATAGCGTTCGAAAACGTTTTAAAATGAATGTTTTATAAGTAAATAAAATGTTAATTACCTATTCACCGAATTAGATAACTCACTAATCAAAATAAATTGAATTAAAGTTATACCGCTATTAACACACTATCATAATCATCATTTATTTTTTAAATTTTTAAAAGAAAAAAGATGATATGTATATATATGTTGATAAGTACATTTTTTAACTCGTTGTATTAATTTCCTTTCTAGAATTTTTTAGAAAAGTTTAGATTAGGAGTTGTTATTTTTTCAATTCTTTTTCATTAATTTAACAGTACCTAAACACTATTAAATAATTAAACCGTAGATTTGCAGAAACTTAATATCTTCACTCCTCCTTATATTAAGTTGAATAAGAAAGAATTCCTAACACTTTTAGGAAACGAAATATGATTACAAATTAAATGACAAAAAAGAAAAAAAGGAAACCTTCACATAATAAGATTTCCAACCTTACAAATACAATTCTTAGTATTTTAAAAAAAGAACGCAACAAAACGTTTAACTATAAACAAATCGCTGCTATACTCGATGTTAATGATGCGAGTAGCAGAAACCAAATCATCAAAAAACTTCAGCAACTCAAAGCAAAACAAGAGATTGAAGAAGTAGAGCGAGGTAAATTTAAAGCCATCGTCAACACCGAATATCATACAGGTCGAATGGACATGGCGTCCCGAGGATCTGGCTATATTATCAGTGACGATTTTGAAGATGATGTGTATATCGCTTCAAATAACATGAATAAAGCATTAGATGGAGATGAAGTTGAATTTTATGTATACAAACGTCGTAAACGAGGTAAACTTGAAGGTGAAATAACAGGTATTATCAAACGTGCCAAAAGCGAATATGTTGGTGTGATTCAAATTCATCAAAAGAAAAATTTTGCCTTTGTGATTCCTGATGGGAACAAAATGTACACCGATATTTTCGTACCTATTAATAAAATTAATAAAGCTGAAGATGGTGATAAAGTATTAGTGTCGTTAGAAGACTGGCCAGAAAAAGCCGATTCTCCTCATGGTCAGGTGCTTAAAGTGCTTGGAAAACCAGGAGAACACAATACCGAAATTCATGCTATTTTAGCTGAATACGGATTGCCATTAGAATTTCCTCACGATGTCGAAGAATTTGCTAATAAAATTGACACCTCAATCACCAAAGAAGAAATCTCAAAACGTCGTGATATGCGTAAAGATTTAACCTTTACGATTGATCCTAAAGATGCCAAAGATTTCGATGATGCCTTATCCTTTAAAGTCTTAGATAATGGGTTGTTCGAAATCGGAATTCACATTGCAGATGTGTCGCATTATCTTCAGGAAAACACCATTCTAGATGATGAAGCTTACGAACGAGCAACTTCAGTATATCTGGTTGACAGAGTCGTTCCAATGCTTCCGGAAATTTTATCAAATGGTGCCTGTTCCTTACGTCCACACGAAGAAAAATATACCTTTTCGGCAGTGTTTAAAATGAATGAAAAAGCCGAAATTAAAGACCAGTGGTTCGGAAGAACTGTGACCTATTCTGATGCGCGATTTGCTTATGAAGAAGCACAAGCCATTATTGAGAATAATGTCACACTGAGCGCAGTCGAAGTGCTTAAAAATCCTAATAAAATAGATCTAACGATTCCTAAAGAGGTGTCATTAACTGGTAAAGTTTATAAAACATCACAAGAGATTGCTCAAGCCACTTTAAAATTAGATGAACTAGCTAAAATCATGCGTCGTAAACGCATGCGTTCTGGAGCGATTTCTTTTGATAAAGTGGAAGTAAAATTCAATTTAGATGAAGAGGCAAATCCAGTTGGCGTATTTTTCAAAACCAGTAAAGATGCTAATAAATTAATTGAAGAATTCATGCTCTTAGCTAACAAAAAAGTAGCGGAATTTATTGGCAAACAAAATCCGAAAAAAACTTTCGTGTATCGTGTTCATGATGAACCAGACGATAGTAAACTAGCTGCTTTGCAAAATGTAGTCGGACGTTTCGGATATAAACTCAACTTTAAAGATCGTAAAAGTGTCGCTGCATCCTTAAATAATTTATTATCTGAAGTTGTTGGTAAAAAGGAACAAAATCTAGTCGATACACTCACGATCAGAACCATGAGTAAGGCTGAATATACCACGCATAATATCGGACATTACGGGCTGGCTTTCGATTATTACACACACTTTACATCACCAATTCGTCGTTATCCTGATGTCATGGTACATCGCTTGTTACAGCATTATCTTGATGGTGGAAAAACAGCTAAAGAAGCTATTTACGAAGACAAATGTAACCACTCCAGTAATATGGAATATCTGGCAACAAAAGCAGAGCGCGATTCAATAAAATACATGCAAATTCGTTTTATGGAAGATCATAAAAATGAAAATTTTGTAGGTGTGATTTCTGGTGTGACAGATTGGGGAATTTATGTTGAAATCATTGAAAACAAGTGTGAAGGCATGGTAAGCGTTAGAGATATGAAAGATGATCATTACCAGTTTGATGAAGACCATTATGCCTTAATTGGTAAGAATTCTAAAACCATGTATCAGCTTGGTGATGAGGTTGTTGTAAAAGTTAAAAATACTGATTTAGAGAAAAAACATTTAGATTTTACATTGATTGGTAAACATGAAGAATAGTAATAATTATGGCGTTACCTAAAGGTCAGGCTGTCCGTTATATCTTTTGGTGAAAAACCAAAAGGATGCCACTACCATCCTTAACGCAAATTTGTACTACCTAGTAACCTATGTGGTCACATTGATGAGCGCAGTCGAAATGTTATAATTAAGCAGTTTCCAATATAAATTAATAAGCGTCATGCTAAACTCGTTTCAGCATTTCATAATTTCTAATAAAATTAGGTATTACACATAAAACAAAACATTATGATTCTAACCACAACAAATTCCATCGAAGGTTTTAAAATCACCGAATACAAAGGCATTGTAACAGGCACGTCTTCTGAGCTTAAAACAAAGTTTTCATTCCAAAATGATAAAAACATGCAAATCATTGAAGATTTAATGAACGAAGCTAAAGAGCAGGCCTTTCAAAAACTACAGACGAATGCTAGCAATTTAAAAGCAAATGCCGTTGTAGGAATTAGTGTCGATGTTGAAACAGTAGGAGGATCCTACTTTTTTGTTTCAGTTACAGGAACTGCTGTGTTTGTAGCATAATCCTACGGATTACAATAGGCTACGTAAAACATGCCAATTCCAGTGAATTTTATGTTTACAAATACTTACAAATCTTGTTTATTTTGTCAAACTGTAACATTTCCATTGTAGTTCACTCTATACTATCAGAAACATAAACCAACGACTTAATCCACATTCAAATGAGAACTATTTTAGCAATTGCATTAGTAATTACAACGTCTTTATTAACAGCTCAAAATCCAATAGAAAAAGGTGTTGGTGACTTTTCAGAAATAAAAGTATTCGACTTAATAGAAGTTAATGTAATTAAATCAGATACCAATAGGGTAGAGATTACAGGTGATGATATCGAAGATGTTGAGGTTATCAACAAAAACGGAACGCTTAAAATAAGAATGAAACTTGACAAAATCTTTAATGGCGAAAAAACATTTGTCGCAGTGTATTACACAACACTAAAAGTAATCGATGGTAATGAAGGTGCTTTTATTTCCTCTAATGAACTAATTACTCAAGATTATATTGAACTTAGAGCACAGGAAGGTGCACGTCTTAAAATCGGTTTGGACGTTAAAAATGTGGATATCAAAGCGGTCACTGGTGGCATTATAGAAACCAGAGGTAAAGCCGTTTCTCAGGACATTACTTTAAATACTGGTGGTATGTATGAAGGGAAATTATTTGAAACTAAAAATACGTCTGTAAACATCAAAGCTGCAGGAGAAGCTGATGTTTATGCCTCAAAGGAGGTCAATGCGAACGTATTTGCTGGAGGTGATGTTTTCATTTATGGAAACCCGGAAAACGTTAATGAAAGTACAACTTTAGGTGGTCGAGTGAAACGCATGAACTAATCCTCAAACTATTGAGTTGACTAAGCGCGTTTTTTTATTAGCTTTGTAAGAAAGCGATTTACCACTTATGTTAGATGATATTTTAGCGGCAATTCCCTTCGGAATTATTCTTGCCTTTACGATTGGCCCAGTATTTTTTGTGCTTCTCGAAACAGGTGCTACTAAAGGTTTCAAAAGTGCTCTGATTTTTGATTTAGGTGTTATTCTTGCTGATATCATATTCATTCTCCTCGCATTTTACAGTACCAATAAGCTTATTGACAAAATAAAAGACGATCCGAATTTCTTGATTTTCGGAGGTGTATTATTGGTGGTTTATGGTGTTATTTCTTTTATGAAAACCTCTAAATCATTCAGATCCATTGTCAGAGAATACCATAAAGTTGAAATGCAAAAAAATGCATTAGGCAAATTATTTATAAAAGGCTTTCTACTCAATTTTATAAATATAGGAGTGCTTTTAGGATGGCTTGGTTTTATCGTAATAGGAAGCTCAATTACAGAATCTGAAAACGGTGTAACTGTTTTTATTGTGACCATGCTTACGGTTTACTTTTTAACCGATTTAGTTAAGATAGCGGTTGCAAAACGTTTGAAAAGCAAATTAACACCTCGATTGATTTATAAAACTAAAAAAATTATTGCCTTAGTTATTTTAGGTTTTGGCGTGTTATTGCTTGTTCAGGGTTTATTCCCACAGGGAAAAGAACGACTTCAGGAAGAGATCGAGCATCGTTTGTAATCAATTTTAATTTTTTATAAACTTATAATGAAACATTTTCGAACCATTTTTAATCTTTAAAATATATGTTCCAGGATTTATGGTGTTAGTATTGATTGTTTTAGTTACAGTACCAGAGAGAACTTCCATACCATTTACGCTTACTATCAAATAGGTAGCATCTGTATTAAGTCCTTTAATATGTAATTCATTTTGAACTGGATTTGGCCATAAGGATAAGTTATTTTCTATTTTTATATCTTCAAAAGATAATGTAACTGCATCTAAAGTAATAACTCTATTCCCTAATAATTCCGTAATATGTAATTCATTGTTGTACTTAACAAAACCCACTGGATAAAGTAACCCAGTTTGTATCACATTAAACGATGGTAAACCTGCATTAGTATCTACATAAGAAACTCGACCATTATTATCAGCTATATATAAAAGGTCATTCTCAAAAAATAACCCAAATACATTATTCAAGCCAGTAATAACATTTGATGCAGAAGGATTGTTTATTGTTGTATCAGCTTTTACAACTTTACCTCCATTATAATCTGAAATATATAATTCTGTATTGTTCATTAACAGACTAGAAGGCGTTGTTAGACCTGAAATAAAAGTTTCAAGGGTAGGTGAGTTGTCTGTAATATTTATTTTTGAGACTTTACTACCACCAAATTCAGCAATATATAAGTCATTGCCATTTAAAGCTAAACCATAAGGCACACTCACACCTGTAACAACAGTAGAAACTACAGGATTATTTTGTGTTATATCTATTTTAATGATTCTGTTGGAACCACTTTCAGCAATATACAAGTCATTCCCGTTCAATGCAAGACCATAAGGAGCATTAACGTTATTAAGAACTGTAACAGGACTCGGAGAGCTTGAAGAAAGATCTACTTTAGAAATTTTATTTCCAAAAAACTCGGCAATATATAAATCACTACCGTTTAATAGCATTTCGGTTGGACCATTAAAACCATTTACTACTGTATTGACCTGACTGTGTATGTTCCTGAAACATAAAGTTAATAGAATAAATAAAATGTAATTTTTTTTCATTGTGTTTAGTTTTTAAAGCTGTAAAACTATAATTACATTTTAGTTTCTGTAATACGTAATTTGTCGTATTTTTTATAATTGTATTGGTAAACATTATCATAATTAATTAATAATGAAAGTATGTAGTTGTTTATTAAAATTAGCTTGAAGACTATTTAAAGCTAAATAAATGTAGATAATCTATGTGGAAACAGATAGATTTAGCTTCAATTAAGATTTCATAAATCCAAATAAAAACACCTTCAAACTAATATTTAAAGGTTCTTGGTGCGTAGAGTAGATTCGAACCGCTGGTCATATTTAATTAATTTTTTATAAAAATTAAAACAAAAAAAACCTTCAACAACAGTTGAAGGTTACTTCGAGGCGTCTAGCGGATTCGAACCGCTGTAGAAGGTTTTGCAGACCTCTGCCTAGCCACTCGGCCAAGACGCCATAATTTTTTCTCATTATTTCTAGCGAGTCAGCAAATGTAAAAAAAATTACCATGTTACACTATTAACCCTTAGTTTTTTCGTTTTTCGGTCATTTTTATCGTTACCATTTCAACATCTCCACCTATTGGAGGATTGAGTTTACTCACACTAACCGTAGCTTTTTTAACCAGCGAATCTTCATTAAAAATACGGTTTAAAATGCGTTTTGCAACTGTTTCCAGTAACTTTGAGGGTTGCTGCATTTCTTCCTTCACAATGTTATTCAACAATACATAGTCAACGGTATCTTTCAATTCATCAGATAGCGCAGAGTCTTGCAAATCGGCTTTAACTTCCAAATCAACCCGATAATCACTACCAATTTTGGTTTCTTCTTTTAAGCAGCCATGAAAGGCATAAACACGTATGTTTTCAACTTTAATTATTCCCAAAGCATTCTATTTTTAGCAAATATATGACGCAAATATTTAATAACTTTGTCCATTATTTTAAAAACATGTCTGAAGAAACAAAATCGCTTAATTTTATTGAGCACATTATAGAAGAAGATTTAGCAAACGGTTTACCAAAAGATAAACTTCGTTTTCGTTTCCCTCCTGAACCTAATGGATATCTGCATATTGGTCATACCAAAGCCATCGGAATTAGTTTTGGTTTGGGTGAAGCGTATAATGCACCTGTCAACCTTCGTTTTGATGATACCAATCCAGCAAAAGAAGAACAGGAATACGTCGATGCTATCAAACGTGATATTGAATGGCTGGGCTATACATGGGCAAATGAGTTATATTCTTCAGATTATTTTGACACCCTTTATGAATGGGCAGTTCAATTGATTAAAGATGGAAAAGCGTATGTCGATTCTCAGTCTAGTGTGGCTATGGCAGAACAAAAAGGAACTCCAACACAACCAGGTGTTGATGGTCCATATCGCAACAGAAGTGTAGAAGACAACCTCGATTTGTTTGAACGCATGAAAAATGGCGAGTTTGTTGAAGGCGAACACATTCTTCGTGCTAAAATAGACATGCAACATCCAAACATGTTAATGCGAGATCCAATTATGTATCGTATTTTAAAGAAACATCACCACAGAACAGGAGATGCATGGTGCATCTACCCAATGTACGATTGGACGCATGGTGAAAGCGATTATATTGAACAAATTTCACATTCGTTATGCTCGCTCGAATTTAAGCCTCATAGGGAGCTTTACGACTGGTTCAAGGAACATGTTTACAATTATGCTTCAGAAACGCTTCCTATGCTTCCTAAACAGCGTGAGTTTGCACGATTGAATTTGAGTTATACGATTATGAGTAAACGTAAATTACTTAAACTGGTTGAAGAAGGTCATGTTGCTGGTTGGGATGATCCTAGAATGCCTACAATTTCCGGATTACGTCGTCGTGGCTATACACCAGGTTCTATTCGTCAGTTTATTGAAAAGGTTGGAGTAGCTAAACGAGAAAATGTGATTGATGTATCGCTTTTAGAGTTTTGTGTTCGGGAAGATTTAAACCAGACAGCACCAAGAGTAATGGCTGTTTTAGATCCTGTAAAATTAGTTATCACTAATTATCCTGATGATAAAGAAGAATGGCTTGAAGCTGAAAATAATCCTGAAGATGAAAGTGCTGGTTTCAGAAAAGTACCTTTTTCTAAAGAACTGTATATTGAACGTGAGGATTTTAAAGAAGAGGCTGGCAGTAAATTTTTTAGATTAAAATTAGGAAGTGAAGTACGTCTGAAAAATGCTTATATCATCAAAGGGGAACATGTGGTTAAGGATGCCAATGGAAACATTACCGAAATCCATTGTACTTATTCAACAGATACCGAAAAGCGCGTAAAAGGAACATTGCATTGGGTCTCTGTAAAACATGCTATAAAAGCTGAAGTTAGAGAGTATGACAGACTCTTTATCGACGAAGCACCAGATAGTCATCAAGACAAAGATTTTATGGAATTTATCAATCCGGATTCCTTAAAAATTATCGAAGCTTTCGTTGAGCCAAGCCTTTCGAATGCGCAACCTGGTGACCGTTTTCAGTTTCAACGAATAGGCTATTTTAATGTTGATGATGATTCTACATCAGAGCATTTAATATTTAATAAAACGGTTGGTTTAAGAGATTCCTGGGCTAAACAAAAGCCAAAACAACAACAGAATCAAAATAAGCCACAACAGCAACAGCAAAAACGTCCGGCAATTGAAGTGATAAAACAATTGGGTAAAAAGTATACCAATGTACCTGAAGCAAAACAGGAAAAGTCTAAAGCTGAAATTTTAAAACTAGCGGAACACGTCAGTTATGATGATTTACAACCTTTATTCAATACAGCTGCAAAAAAAGCAGGTACGCGTATCGCAACGATGATTGCGTTAAAAGTGCTGCTAAAAAACGGACTAGAACGAAACGAAGAGATTGATGCGTTTATAGAAAAAGCATTAGAAGACTCAAATGACTTATTAGTGGCTGAAGCAAAAGCAATATAGACTAAACAATATGCTTTTAAGGACCTCAAAGTTTACGCTTTGAGGTTTTTTTGTACATTTAACACACTAACTATAATCAATATACATCATGGAATTTAATTTATTAGCAATTTTAGTTGCTGCAGTCGTACCAATTGTTCTTGGCTTTATTTGGTATAATCCTAAAACATTTGGAACCGCTTGGGCTCGTGAAGCCGAAATGACCGAAGAGAAAATGAAAAGTGGTAACATGCCAGTTATTTTTTTAGTGTCATTGCTCTTATCGTTTATTCTTGCTTTTTTCGTGCAAATGCTAACCATTCACCAGTTTGGTGCTTTGGGAATGATTGGAGGAGATCCAGCATCTGGTGAAGTCTTACCATCGTATCAGGCTTTTATGGACGATTATGGAAATGCGTTCAGGACCTTTAAACATGGTGCTTTGCATGGCGCAATAGCTGGAATCTTTATGTTTACTCCTGTGATTGCTATCAATGGAATGTTTGAACGTAAAAGCTGGAAATACATCCTCATTAACGGTATGTATTGGACCCTAAGTTTAACCATTATGGGAGCCATCGTTTGTGGTTGGGTATAAATTTGTAACATAACAAAACATTAAAAGACTGATGACAAAAGTTTTCAGTCTTTTTAATTTATCATATTGACGCACTTTAAATTATATCATTCTACAGTTGAATTACCCGAATCTTGGGATGCACTTCCCATTCAGGATACATTTTTAAAAACACCATTTTTGAGAGCTTTAGAGCAATCCAGTCCTGCTAATATTTCAACCTATTTCTTAGGTGTTTTTTCTTCAGAAGTTCTGGTTGGTATTGCAATTATTCAGCGCGTGGAAATGTATGTAGACGATGTCTTCAGAAAAACATCTAATCAGTTTTTTAAACGCTTTGGAAAGATTCTTATTTCAAAGATTGTGAAAGGAAATGCCTTAATCGTTGGAAATTTAATGCACACAGGTCAACATGGCTTGTATTTTAATTCTGAATATATCTCACAAGAGGTCTATTTAAATCAGGTTTCTAAAGGCCTTCATGCTCTTGAAAACCTAGTTAAAGAAAAATTCAATAAGAAAATTAGAATTATAGCCTATAAAGATTATTTTGAAAACGATCCAATTCATTTACAAAATGGGTTTTTTAAAAAAGAAAACTTATACAAAGCTCAGGTGCAACCTAACATGATTTTTCCTGTAAGCGATAACTGGTCTTCACCACAACACTATATTGCAGAATTCAATAAAAAATATAAAAGACGTTACAAAACAGCTCGGAAAAAAAGTGCTGATATAACATGTAACGAATTTAGTCTGGATGACATTGGTAACTTTTCTGAAGAGATCTATAATTTATACGAAAACGTATCAGACAATGCAGGTGTTAATTCATTTAAATTACACAGAAATCATTTTTATCAACTCAAAAAAGAACTCCAGGACAATTTCAAAATTTATGGTTATTTTTTAGACAATCAATTGATAGGCTTTTATTCATTTATTAAAAATAATGATAAACTCGAGACCTATTTTTTAGGCTATAATCAGGAGCTGCAACACCAGTATCAAATGTATTTAAATATGTTATTTGATATGGCTTCTTTCGGAATACAACATCAATTTAAAACGGTTGTTTTTGCCAGAACTGCCATGGAAATTAAGAGTTCTATTGGTGCAAAACCATTTGATATGTATATTTATTTAAAGCACACCAATAATTTTATAGCCAATACCATTTTGA
>JAAEZL010000001.1:23224-37078 GCA_018222875.1 Algicola sp. | reverse complement strand
TGAGAGATTGGGACGAAAGACATCCGTTTGGATAGTGCGATGCGTGCGTACAGAATTAAATATTCTACTTTAACTTTGCGGTTTTGAAAGTATTTCTTAACTTTTAAGAACCATAAAAATTGTAAAAGATGAACGATAACACAAGAGCAATATTAACTGAAATAGCAACAGTAACGAGAACTATTGAAGATAACTACCCAGAACTTCAAAAGTATTTAGACGAAACCAGAAGCACGCTTCCACAAGGCGATAATAGTGATGCCAGTATTAATAAAAAAGACCTTGAAAACTATTTAAACGAGCTTAAAACACTAATTAAAAAGTACAAAAAAGACCATTAACTAAATTGAAAAAGCCAAGGTTTACATTAAACGATTACTCATTTTTCTTTTTAGCATTTTTCATCGCTTCACCAATTTGATTGCTGGCTGTAAAGCTTGCAACCATATCATTTAACATCTGACTTCCAGCTTGTGGCGAATTTGGCAACAAAATCAAATTGCTATTCGTTTCACTACCAATAGCCTGTAGTGTATCGTAATGTTGTGTCACTACAATTAGAGCAGATGCTTCCTGACTGTTAATTCCAACGCGGTTTAACACATCAACAGATTCTTCTAAACCACGAGCAATCTCACGACGTTGGTCAGCAATACCTTGTCCTTGTAAACGTTTACTTTCAGCTTCCGCTTTTGCTTTCTCAACAATTAAAATACGAGCTGCATCACCTTCATATTGAGCTGCAGTTTTTTCTCTGTCAGCAGCATTAATTCTGTTCATTGCCGATTTCACCTGTGCATCAGGATCAATATCTGTTACTAATGTTTTAATAATATCAAATCCATATTCAAGCATAGCATCATTAAGCTCTGCTTTTACTGCCAGTGCAATATCATCTTTTTTAACAAAAACATCGTCCAGTTTCATTTTAGGAACTTCAGCACGAACCACATCAAAAACGTAGGATGTAATTTGATCATGAGGATAATCTAATTGGTAAAACGCATCATAAACCTTGCTTTTGATTACACGATACTGAACAGACACTTTCAAACGGACAAATACATCGTCTAAAGTTTTGGTTTCAATAATGACATCCAGTTGCTGAATTTTCAAGCTTAGTCTTCCGGCAATTTTATCAACTAAAGGAATTTTTAACTTAAGTCCAGACTGTTTAATACTGTGAAATTTACCAAAACGCTCAACAATTGCTGCTGTTTGCTGTTTCACAACAAAGAACGACGAAATCAGAATAATTAAGCAGAAGAATAGAATTGGAATAATAACGAATGAACCCATAGCAGTTTTTTTAATGGTTAAATGAAATAATCAGTTACTAAAATAAGTTATATTTGTTCAAATCACACATTTTAGAGATGCAAAAAAAACAGTTTATTTTATTAGTAGTCTTTTGTATGGCATTTGTTACAATGGCTTCAGCGCAACACAAAAGATATACGATAAAAAACGGAATTGGAATTGTAGGAGGTCTTACACAATATGATATTGTAACCGATAATTTTAAAACCAAAAGCGGTTCTGGTTTTCTTGGAGGTATAATTGCAACCGTTGATATTCCGCAGAAATGGTTTACAGTAAGTTATGGTTTGCAATTTTCTCAAAACTCTATAGAAATAGAAGGGCGTTCTTTAACTAATCCGCTTCAGGTTGAACAATTGGAATACGATTTAATGGCTGTTCAGTTGGCGTTTATGCTTCACGTAAAACTGCTGAGCGATAATATTACCTTAGATTTAGGTCCGCAATTACAATACAACGGTCAGTTAGATCTTAAAAACAGTAATCAGGAAAACTTCATAATTAATGGTTACGATGCCTTATTGGCTAAGGATATCAGCGATATTTCACCTTTTAATGTAAATGGCGTCGTTGGCGCTTCTGCAGGAATAGGAAACTTTAGGCTAAGAGCAACCTATAGCTACGGATTTACAAATATTCTGAAGAAACTTAATGACAACGATTTTAATTTAAATAATGCAGATCGTTTTGAAGGTAATCAAACCATGTTAGCCTTTGCCTTGATGATTACGTTTTAAACAACAAAATTCCTGTGCAGACAGGAATCTCATTATAAGTATAAAATGTTTTCAAAAATACTGATAGTTTTAGTTAAATGTCATTATGAAGTAAAGGGAAGAATCTATGTTGTTTAAATAAAACATATTCTTCAATTTATTTGTCAATTGACGGCACTCTTTCTGAATGATACTAAGCCTATTTAAGAGTTAACTATCAAATTGTCAATTCGCTTCAATGTTTCTGCTTTTCCAATCATATAAATAATATCAAAAACATCTGGACCTTGTAATGCTCCTACAAGCGCTAATCGCAGTGGCATCATCACTTTTCCGAAGCCAATATCGTTAGATGTAATCCAGCCTTTAACTGCGTTTTGAATGTGTTCAACTGTAAAATCTTCAACATCATTAACGAGTTCTTTAACTTTAGTTAAAACATCAGCAGTATCATCTTTAATGGCTTTTTTAAATGCTTTTTCATCATAAGCATCTGGTGCAACAAAGAAAAAATGACTGAGATCCCAGAAATCACTAACAAATGTCGCTCGTTCTTTAATTAAAGCGATAACCATTTCGATGAATTGTAAATCAATCTCTTCCAATTCTGTTCTCGACTTCTGAAATGAAACAGCTAAATCATGATTATCCTGCTCTTGCATATAATGATGATTGAACCACTTAATTTTATCTGGATCAAAACGCGCTCCAGCTTTATTTACGCGTTCTAAATCGAATGCATTGACAAGTTCCTCCAGGTTGAATATTTCCTGTTCTGTTCCAGGATTCCAGCCTAGAAAAGCCAGGAAATTAACCATCGCTTCAGGAAAGTAACCATCTTCCTTGTAACCTCGTGAAATATCTCCCGTTTTTGGGTCTTCCCATTCTAAAGGAAACACAGGAAATCCTAACTTATCTCCATCACGTTTGCTTAGCTTTCCTTTTCCTGTTGGTTTCAGGATTAAAGGTAAATGTGCAAATTCAGGAGCTTCCCATCCAAAAGCATCATATAATTGATAATGCAATGCCAAGGAAGGCAACCATTCTTCACCACGAATTACATGAGTAATTTCCATTAAATGGTCGTCAACAATATTTGCCAGATGATAGGTTGGCATACCATCACTTTTAAAAAGCACTTTATCATCAAGAATATTGGTGTCAATTTTTATGTCACCACGAATGATATCTTTAAGATGTAAGGTGTCATCCTGAGGTGATTTAAACCGAATCACATACTCATCACCAGCATTTAATTTTGCATTCACTTCATCTTCAGAAAGCGATAAGGAATTACTTAATTTTAAACGGTTATGCCAGTTGTAAATAAAAGTTTTGCCTTTAGCTTCGTGATCCTTTCTATGGAAATCTAAAGTTTCGGCAGTATCAAAAGCATAATAGGCGCGACCTTTTTCTATAAGCTCGTCAGCATATTGTTTGTATAAATGTTTGCGTTCACTTTGTCTATATGGACCAAATTTTTCATGTTTATTCGGACCTTCATCAAATGGAATATTGCACCAATCTAAAGACTTTACTATGTAATCTTCAGCACCTTCAATGTAACGTGTTTGATCAGTGTCTTCAATACGAAGCACAAAAGTTCCGTTGTATTTTTTTGCAAATAAATAGTTAAAAAGTGCTGTTCTAACACCTCCAATATGTAAAGGTCCTGTCGGACTTGGTGCAAAACGCACACGAACGTCTTTGGTCATTTTGTTGTTTTTAATAGTATCGAACTGTCACACTGAGCGCAGTCGAAGTGTATTTTAGAAGTTGCAAAGATAGAATAGAGCAGAAGAAAGAACAAAGAAAATAGAACAAAGACGATTTAATTGGTTACTTCACTAAGAAATAATCATTTCCTTTGGCACACGTTTATTCATAATATGAAACCATAAAGGCGGAATCATAGCCAAAACCATAGACGTTGGATAGCCGAAAGGCATTTGCGGACTCTCATCATGGCAATCTAAGACCTGGTATTTTTTTGAAGACTTAAAATGATGATCGCTATGTCGTGTTAATTCATAAAGCACAATTCTTCCTATAATATGATTAGAATTCCAGGAATGCATTTCTTTAACGCGTTCGTAACGACCAGATTTTGTTTTTAATCGCATTAGCCCATAATGTTCAATATAGTTTACAGATTCCAGAAGTAAAACACCAATAACTGCAGAAGAAAAAGCGAATACTAATCCAATAGTTCCGAAGACAACTAAAATCGTCAATAAAAAGCAAATCTGAAGCAAAACGTACCAAAACATGTCGTTTTTTACTGAAAAAAATGCTTTTTTACTGTTTTTTAGTAATTTTTGCTGAATGTTCCATGCATTCACATATTGACGAAAAATGGACGTCAGCCAAAATGAATACACACTTTGATTATATCTTGCTGTCGCAGGATCTTCAGGAGTTGCAGCATGTAAATGATGACCGAAATTGTGTTCGATGTAAAAATGCATGTATTGTGAAGGTAGAAGCAGGGCTTTTCCAATAAAACGCTCGTTGGTGGCTTGTCTGTGACCAAGTTCGTGTGCAACGTTAATTCCGTTAACACCTAAAACAATTCCGACAGAAATAATCATTCCGACGAGTTCATAGGTTTCGATAGATGTCATGGATGCCTGATATATTCCAAAGAACATTAATCCGTAAACAAGAGGTAAATTAAGGTATAACATCCAGTCAAAAATGTTTCTTTTTAGTTTACCATCAGCAGCTTCGGTAGATAAATTATCAGTATTTACAGGAAAAGTAAGCTCGAGTAAAGGAATGATTACAAAAGCAAAAACAGGTGTTAAAAACACGAAGTTTCCCTTGAAAAGCAAGCCAATAAATGCCACTATTGGAATGGAAAATGCTGCAAGATATTTCAGGTCTTTCATAAAAATAATATTGCGAGTTGGTCTTTATTTTAAGACAACTCCTCGAAATTAACAGAATCTTACCAAATTTAGGCATTTACAGGTTAAAATAAAATTGTAGTTTAGTGAGTTAAATAGTTAATGTTGAATAATTTCAAGACCATACAATCCAAATTAGAACAATTCATTAGGAGATATTACACCAATGAACTTGTAAAAGGTGCTATTTTGTTTTTTTCCATCGGCTTGTTGTATTTGATAGTAACCTTATTAATTGAATACTTTTTATGGCTCAATCCAACAGCAAGAACTATTTTATTTTGGGTATTCGTAGCTGTTGAACTGGCTTTGTTTTCAAAATTCATTGCATTTCCTTTAGCAAAATTATTTAAGCTTCAGAAAGGGATAGATTATGAAAAAGCCTCACAAATTATAGGAAATCATTTTCCTGAAGTGAATGATAAGTTGCTTAATGTCCTTCAGTTAAATCACAATACAACACAATCTGAACTTCTTGAAGCGAGTATTGAACAGAAATCCTCTGAATTAAGTCCGATTCCGTTCAAATTAGCCATTAATTTCAAAAATAATGCGAAGTATCTAAAATACGCTGCCATTCCGATTACTATTTTACTTATATCATATGTTACAGGTCAAATCAATTGGTTTAGTGATAGTTACGAGCGTGTTGTAAACTATCAAACGGCTTATGAACCGCCTGCACCTTTTCAGTTTTATGTCGCTAATGAGAACATGAATGCTATTGAAAATAAAGAATTCAAGCTCATTGTCAATACAGCTGGTGAGGTAATTCCTGAAAACGCACAAATTCATTACAACGGACAATCTTATTTCTTACAGCAAACTGCTCCAGGACAATTTGAATACCTGTTTCCACAATTTAAGGATGCCTTACGTTTTAATTTATCAGCTAACGACGTACGCTCTAAAGACTACAGCATCAATGTGACTAAAGTACCAACTTTGGTGAATTTTGAAATGGTTTTAGACTATCCTGCTTACACGCAAAAGAAAGATGAAGTTTTAAAAAGCACAGGAAATTCAACCATTCCGGAAGGCACAAAAGTAACCTGGAACGTTTCGACACGATCTACTGATAAAGTCACTTTATATGCAAAAGACACGATTAATTTCAGTAATACAACTCAAGGTAAGTTTGAAGCTTCTAAACAAATTTTCAATAACACAGACTACAGTATTAGTACAAGTAATAAAAACTTAAAGGATTATGAAAACCTGGCGTTCTCATTACGTGTGATTAAAGACAGTTATCCTGAACTTAATTTAAAGATGGAAAAGGATTCTTTAGATAATCAGACTTTGTATTTCTTTGGTCAGGTAAGTGATGATTACGGACTTAGCAAATTGCAATTGGTGTATTATCCATCAACCAGTCCAAATGAAAAGTCTTTTGAGAATATTCCTGTATCAAAATCAAACTTTGATGAGTTTGTGAGTGCGTTTCCTAATCAGCTTAATTTAACAGATGGTGTCGATTATGAATTCTATTTTCAGGTGTTTGACAATGATGCCATTCATAATTTTAAAAGCACAAAAAGTACAGTTTACAATTACCGAAAGCTAACTAAAGAAGAGGAAGAACAGAAACAGCTTGAGGAGCAAAATCAAACGATAAAAGATATAGGTAAAACGTTTGATAAGCTTAAAGAACAGGACAAACAGCTTGAAGAATTTTCGAAGACTCAAAAAGAAAAGGAAGAACTTAACTTTAATGATAAAAAGAAGTTTGAAAATTTCCTGAAACGTCAAAAAGAGCAGGAGCAATTAATGCAAAATTTCAATAAAAAGCTCAAAGAGAATCTTGAAGAATTTCAAAATGAAAATGAAGAAAAAGATCCGTTTAAAGAGGATTTAAAACAGCGTCTGGAAGAGAATGAAGAACAGCTTAAACAAGATGAAAAGCTGTTAGAAGAGCTTGAAAAAATGCAGGAGAAAATCCAAAAGGAAGAACTCTCCCAAAAGCTTGAAGAATTAGCCAAACAGAATAAAAACAAAGAGCGAAGTTTAAAGCAACTCTTAGAGTTGACCAAACGCTATTACGTTGCCAAGAAAGCTGAAAAGCTTCAGCAAGAATTAGAACAATTGGCTGAGGAGCAAGAAAAGCTTTCCGAAGAAAGTGAAGAAAATAACACGAAAGAAGAACAGGAAAAATTAAATGAAAAGTTTGAAGATTTCCAGAAAGAAATGGATGAGCTTCAAAAAGAAAATAAGGCACTTAAAAAACCAATGGAATTGCCTCAGGATAAGCCAACCGAAGAGTCTATAAAACAAGACCAGCAGGAGGCGACCGATGCTTTAGAACAAAAAGAACAGGAAGACAAAGAACAACAAGAAGCAGGCGAGCAAGGAGAGAAGCAGGAACAAGGTGAGCAGCAGGAAAGTCTGCCTCAAGATGCGCAGCAAAAAGCTAAAAAGAAGCAGAAACAAGCAGCTCAGAAAATGAAAGAAATGAGTGGTCAAATGGCTCAGATGATGCAAATGGGAGGAGGAGACCAGGCTCAGGAAGATGCTACAATGCTCCGACAGATTTTAGATAATTTAGTCTTGTTTTCTTTTGATCAGGAAAACCTGATGGATCAATTTAAAAGTATTGAAATAAACCATAATGAATATGGAAAATTCTTAAGAAAGCAGAGTAATTTAAGAGAACACTTTGAGCACGTTGATGATAGTTTATTTGCCTTATCATTACGACAACCTAAAATTTCTGAACAAGTCAACAAACAAATCACAGAGGTGTTTTTTAATATTGATAAATCACTCGGCCAATTATCTGAAAATCGTTTATATCAAGGTGTTGCAGCTCAACAATACACGATTACTGCTACCAATGAGTTGGCGAGTTTCTTAAGTGATATTTTAGATAATATGAACGCTCAAATGAACCCTTCAATGGGACAAGGAGGAGGTGATATGCAATTGCCAGATATTATCATGAGTCAGGAACAACTCAATGAGCAAATGAAAAATGGTATGAAAAAGATTCAGCAAGGCAAACCTAAAGATGGAGAAGGAGAGAAAGAGGGCGAAGGTGAAAAGGAAGGCGAAAGCGAGAAATCTAAAAAAGGAAAAGAGGGCAAACAAGGTGAAGAAGGTGAAGGCGGAGAAAATGGAAACTCTCAGGGCGAAGGCGAAGGCAGTAATGAAGATTTAAATGGTGAGTTGTATCGTATTTATCAACAGCAACAGCAATTACGTCAGGCTTTAGAAAACAAATTAGGAGAACAAGGTAAACAAGGTCAAGGTGCAAAGCTGTTAAAAGATATGGAAGAGGTTGAGCTGGATTTAATCAATAAAGGTTTTACAAGTCAAACACTTCAGAAAATGATGGATTTACAACATCAGTTACTAAAGATGGAGAATGCGACTTTTATGCAAGGAGAGGATAATAAACGTAAATCAGAAACAGATAACAATACGTTTAAGAACACTACGAATAACAAGTTACCTAAAGCAAAAGAATATTTTAATACTACTGAAATTTTAAACAGGCAAGCACTACCTTTGCAGGACGTTTACAAAAAGAAAGTCCAAGAGTATTTTAAAAAGACAAATGATCAGCTTTAATTACGAAACTAATTTTGAATTGCCATATGAAAAGGAATTTTCATCATGGATTTCAAAAGTCATCACTACCGAAAATCGCAAAGAAGGCGAGATCAATTACATTTTTTGTGATGATGCTTATTTGCTTGATATCAACTTAAAATATCTCAACCACGACACCTTAACAGATATCATCAGCTTCGATTATTCAGTAGGAAAAGAGCTACATGGTGATATTTATATTTCTGTGCAACGTGTCAAAGAAAACGCGAAGGATTTTGAAGTTGATTTTGAAGATGAAATCCGTCGCGTTATGGTTCATGGAATTCTTCATTATTGTGGTTATAAAGATAAATCAGATCCAGAGCAAAAGCTTATGCGTTCTAAGGAAGATTACCACATGAATCAGTGGTCTTAGAATATTAGGATTTAACTGTATATTTGCAAACTGAAAAAAATTAAAAACTGAATGTTCCACGTGGAACAATACAATAGATTATGTTTAGCGAAGTATATGATGTTATAGTTGTAGGTGCGGGTCACGCAGGAAGTGAAGCTGCAGCTGCGGCTGCTAATATGGGAAGTAAAACATTGCTTATCACTATGAATCTGCAAAATATCGCGCAGATGTCTTGCAATCCTGCCATGGGTGGAATTGCTAAAGGACAAATAGTGAGAGAGATTGATGCTTTAGGTGGTTATAGCGGAATTGTAAGTGATACGTCAGCGATTCAGTTTAAAATGTTGAACAAATCAAAAGGGCCAGCAATGTGGAGTCCAAGAGTTCAAAGTGATCGTATGCGTTTTGCTGAAGATTGGAGGTTGCTTTTAGAACAAACCAAGAATCTTGATTTTTATCAGGAAATGGTATCTGGTTTGATTGTTGAAAATCACAAAATCGTTGGAGTTAAAACATCTCTGGGCTTGGAGGTTAGGGCTAAGACAGTAGTGCTTACTAATGGTACTTTTTTAAATGGTTTAATCCATATTGGAGATAAGAATTTTGGTGGTGGAAGAGCAGGTGAAAGAGCTGCTACTGGAATTACAGAGGAATTGATTCAACTAGGCTTTGAGTCCGGAAGAATGAAAACAGGAACACCACCAAGGGTGGATGGACGCTCTTTAGATTATTTTAAAATGATTGAGCAACCTGGAGATGAGCAGCCTGAGAAATTTTCATATTTAGAACATATAAAACCGTTAAAAGAACAAAGATCATGTCACATGACCTATACCAGTCCGGAAGTACATGATTTGCTTCGTGAAGGTTTTGATCGCTCACCAATGTTTAACGGAAGAATACAAAGTACTGGTCCGAGATATTGTCCGTCTATTGAAGATAAAATTAATCGTTTTGCAGATAAAGATCGTCATCAATTATTTGTGGAGCCGGAAGGATGGAATACCGTTGAAGTATATGTTAATGGTTTTTCAACGTCTTTACCTGAAGACGTTCAATATAAAGCTTTAAAATCTGTTGCAGGTTTTGAGAATGTGAAGTTTTTCAGACCAGGATATGCAATTGAATATGATTACTTTCCACCAACACAGTTAAAGCATACTTTGGAAACTAAGTTGGTAGATGGATTGTTTTTTGCAGGTCAAATTAACGGAACGACAGGCTATGAGGAAGCTGCCTCTCAAGGCCTCATGGCTGGTATAAATGCAGCTTTAAAAGTTCAGGAAAGAGAGGAATTCATTCTAAAACGTAATGAAGCTTACATTGGAGTTTTGGTGGATGATTTAATCACCAAAGGTACGGAAGAGCCTTATCGTATGTTTACCTCTAGAGCAGAATACAGAACGCTTTTAAGACAAGATAATGCTGATTTCAGATTAACACCAAAAGGCTATGAGCTTGGATTAGCAAGTACATCACGTCTTAAACGTATGGAAGAAAAGCAAAAGCAATCAGATAATTTTGTTGAATTTTTCAGAGAAACAAGTGTTAAACCAGAGGACGCAAATCCTGTTTTGGAAGCAAAAAACTCCTCACCAGTTAAGCAGTCGGATAAGATGTTTAAGTTGTTTTCTCGCCCTAATATTACCATTGATGATATGCGACAATTTGACGCTGTTGAGAATTATATTCAAGAGCACGAATTGAATCGTGAGGTGATTGAACAAACAGAAATTCAGATTAAATATTCAGGATATATTGATAAGGAAAAGAATAATGCAGATAAATTAAATCGTTTGGAAGACGTAAAAATACCTAGGAATTTCGATTACGAAAAATTGAAATCTATGAGTACTGAAGCAAAACAAAAACTCACTAAAATTCAACCTGTAACTATATCTCAGGCCTCAAGAATTTCTGGAGTTTCACCAGCAGATGTGTCCGTTTTATTAGTGTATTTAGGTCGATAATATTCAATATGTTTCACGTGGAACACTTTTTAAATGTCTTTTTTAGTATTCAAAATGTTACACCGAACACAGTCAAATGGTGTTTGAGAAGCGTCTATATTAATGAAAAATAATTCAGTACACCTTAACGTCAAAGACCACTCTGTTTCTGGAGAAGAATTTCAATTGCTTTATAATGAAGAGCTGGACATGTTACAAACCCATCCGCAACCTTCAGAAGTAGAATTGCCTAAATATTATCAAAGTGAAGATTATATTTCTCATACAGATGCTAAACGCAATCTCTTCGAAAGGGTATATCAGTTTATAAAATCAATAGCATTAAAGCGTAAACTGAAACTTATAAATTCATTTGATTTAGGTGATAAAAAACTATTAGATGTTGGATGCGGAACAGGTGATTTTTTGAAAATTGCTAAAGATAACCTTTGGGATGTTTCAGGTGTTGAACCAAATTCTAAAGCGAGAACAATTGCTAATACAAAAACAGAGAATACGGTTTATGATGTAGATCAACTACTAAAATTTGAAAAGCATAGTTTTGACGTTATTACACTCTGGCATGTATTAGAGCATCTGCCAAAACTAAAAACACATATTGAAGTTTTTGAGTCGCTTTTAAAACCAAATGGACGATTGGTGATTGCAGTTCCAAATTTCAAAAGTTATGATGCCAACTATTATAAAAAGTATTGGGCAGCTTTTGATGTTCCAAGGCATCTTTGGCATTTTTCTCAAAATTCCATTTCTAAACTGGTACATCAAAATGGAATGCAGGTAATTAAAATTGAGCCGATGCTGTTTGATGCATATTATGTGTCTTTACTTTCTGAAAAATATAAAAATGGATATATGAATCCGTTTAAAGCATTTTGGATCGGATGGCAATCAAATGTTAAAGCAAAACGTTCAAAAGAGTTTTCTTCTTTGATCTATATCATTAAAAAGAGTTAAAATTGATTTTTAAGCGATTTAAGAGCTGTTTGGGCTTTTATAAGTAAAATTACCTTTCCAATTTTTTTTGAATTAATATAAAACAGTTTAAAGAGCTGTTTATTTATTGATTTAACTAATAGAAATTTTAAATACCATATATATTATTAATAGTGATAGATTTTGCAAAATTAATAGATGCACTTTCATACATTTGCAAAAATTTAAAAGAACTAAAAATGAAAAAATTATTGGGAGTACTTATGATAGTACTTGTTTTAACATCTTGTCAGGAACAGCAAAAAATTGCTTATATCGATAATGCTAAAGTTGTAAATGAATTTCAAAAGAAGGTAGATTTCGAAAAGAAGTTTCAGGTTAAAGTTACAGCGTTTAATAAAAAAGCAGATAGTTTAGATAAAGCCATTCAAATGGAAGCTCAGATGTTTCAACAGAAAGCTGCCAACATGCCACAAAAAAGTGCAGAGTCTGAATATCAGGCATTGCTTCAGAAAAAGCAAATGCAAGATTATCAATTGCAAGCTGAAGAACAAAGCCTTCAAGGCGAAGGGCAAAAGAAAATCGATACGCTTATTAAAGAAGTGAAAGCTTTTGTAAAAGATTACGGTAAGAAAAATGGTTACACCTATATTCTTGGCGCAAATGATGCGGGAAGTGTGATGTATGGTGAAGAATCAAATGATATTACCCAAATAGTAATAGATGCTTTAAATGCAGATGCAAAAAAAGAAGAGTAGTTTTAATTAAACGATACATTCAAAAAGCCGGTTGTTTATCAATCGGCTTTTTTATGCAACAAACGCGTGAGTTTAATGGAAAGGTCGGTAAGAATAATTTTAGAGTTTCCGTTGCGCTCAATATGATAAATAGCATCTTGAAGCTCGTTTGAAATGTCTAAAATGTTATTTCCATGAACATAAGGCGCAAAGTTTTCAAGCTTAAAAGAGGTCTTGGGTTCCATATAAACCAATTGTTCAGCATTGTAGTTCATTAGTAAGGCTTGTCTGAAAAAATCCAGACAGAAATTTAAAAACTGCTTTTGAGTTTCACGTCCGGTTTTAGCAATAGTTTCACTCCATGAAATTAAATCATGAATGGCACTTTTGTTTCCCTTAGCCTTAAAAGCAGACCGAATCCAGAAGACAAACCAATCTTCAAATTGCGTATCTTCACTATCACTATATACTAAATCACAGGCTTTGTTGTAATTCCCATTAGCTTGATGCGCAATCTTAATCGCGTCTGTTTCAGGAATTTGATAATTTCTGATTAGTGCATCTTTAATAACATCTTCAGCTAATGGCGGAAAATGTAACAACTGACTTCTGGATTTAATCGTGTTTATAATTTGCTCTTCATCTTCAGCAATAAGAATAAAGATGGTTTTATTAGGTGGCTCTTCAATTAGCTTAAGAAGCTTATTTGAGGCTGAAGTATTCATTTTTTCAGCCATCCAGATCAACATGACCTTATAGCCTCCTTCATAAGATTTTAAAGATAACGCCTTTACAATATCCTGAGCTTCGTCAACACCAATTTGACCTTGTTTGTTATCGATACCTAAAATACGATACCAGTCAAATAAATTTCCATAAGGCTGTCTGTCAATAAGTTGTCGCCATTCTTCCATAAAATGATTTGATACTGGATGACTTTTCACCTTATCGTTGGCAGCCACAGGAAATGCAAAATGTAAATCGGGATGCGACAGGTTTTTAAACTTGATATTACAAGCTTCACTACCATTAGTATTTTCTCCTTCAGTATTTTTACATAACAAATATTGTGCGTAAGCAATTGCCATAGGAAGTGTTCCAGATCCTTCAGGACCAACAAACAATTGCGCATGAGGCACACGTCCATAATCTGCACTTTTCGTCAGGTGGTTTTTAATGTGCTCTTGTCCTAAAATTTCTGAAAACAACATGCGGCAAAGATACTTTTTTTAAACAATTAATTTGTGCAAACGTTTTCGTAAAAAAACAACTTTTGTCACTTTGTTTTATTGGTTACATTTGTGAAACAATTCACTAAAT
>JAAEZL010000001.1:11853-23214 GCA_018222875.1 Algicola sp. | reverse complement strand
ACTAAATGCAGACTCATGAAAACTTTAAACGATTTTAATTTTGATAACGAAAAAGCATTAATCCGAGTAGATTTTAATGTGCCTTTAAACGATTCGTTTGAAGTTACTGATGCCACCCGAATTGTTTCGGCGAAACCTACAATCATTAAAATTTTAGAAGATGGAGGAAGCTGTGTTTTAATGTCGCATTTGGGCAGACCAAAAGGTGTTCAAGATGAATTTTCACTACGTCATATTGTAAATAAAGTGGAAGACATTTTAGGTGTTGAAGTAAAGTTTGTGTCTGATTGTGTTGGATCTAAAGCAGAAGAGGCATCTAAGAATTTAAAACCAGGAGAAATCCTACTGTTAGAAAATTTACGTTTCCATTCTGAAGAAACCGCAGGTGATGTAGATTTTGCTGAAGCATTATCTCAACATGGAGATATATATGTAAACGATGCCTTTGGTACTGCGCACAGAGCGCATGCATCCACTACAATTATAGCTCAGTTCTTCCCTGAGCATAAGTGCTTCGGACATTTATTAGCACAAGAAATAGAAAGCATAAAGAAAGTGATGGAAACTGGTGAAAAACCTGTTTTAGCCGTTCTTGGAGGCGCAAAAGTCTCTTCAAAGATTACGATTATTGAAAATATTTTAGATAAAGTCGACCATCTCATTATTGGAGGCGGAATGACGTTCACCTTTATCAAAGCGCAAGGTGGTTCCATTGGTGATTCAATTTGTGAAGATGATAAAATGGAACTCGCTCTAGATATTATGAAACAAGCAAAAGCCAAGAATGTTCAAATTCATTTACCTGTAGATGTCGTTGCCGCTAATGCTTTTAGTAATGATGCTGATACTCAAATTTTAGATGTAACTCAAATTCCTGATGGCTGGCAAGGTCTTGATGCTGGTCCGAAATCAAAAGAACATTTTCACAACGTTGTGATGCAATGCAAAACTATTTTATGGAATGGACCTTTAGGTGTTTTTGAAATGGAACGTTTTGCTAAAGGAACAATAGCTTTAGGTGACTCTATTGCCGAAGCCACTAAAAATGGCGCCTTTTCTCTTGTTGGCGGTGGAGATTCAGTGGCAGCAGTAAAGCAATTTGGGTTTGAAAACAAAGTAAGCTATGTCAGTACAGGAGGAGGAGCAATGCTCGAAAGTCTTGAAGGCAAAACCTTACCTGGAATTGCTGCAATTTTAGAATAGGATGTACGTTACTCTTCTTTTCTTAAGAAGAATCGTACATCTCGTGTTAAATTGTCTTATCAAACTTTCATTTTAGCTAAAAAAATACGATTTTAGCTGACCTATCGTTTGGATAGTTAAATAATCTACTTATGAACCTTAAGCTTAAAACCCTAACTTTTGGAATTCTGTTGAGTTGTATATTTAGTTTTGGTCAGGATAGCTTACCAAAAACAACTAAAGTTAAACAATTACAAGAATCTACTGTAAATACCAACAGTGTAACTGTTGTAGATTCACTTATTGATGGAAAAAAAGTCACAAAAACAGAAATTAAAGCAGAGTTAGATTCAACATCTATTAGAAACCTTGAAGACCACCAGCTTGCTTCAGAAATAGATGAAAAATGGTTAGAGGAACTCTACAGCAATAATCTTTTTGATACGATTTATAAGACAGTTTCAGAACTTAAATACGAGCCTGTAGAATATCCTGAATTACCTACAGACACTTTAAAAGCAAGACTAAAAGTTCTGAATGCCAGAACACCTTTCAATATCGAATACAATCCTTCACTTGAAAGTGTTATAAAATCCTATTTAAAAAACCGAAGACAGTCAATGGAAAGACTCATGTCTTTAAGTGATTATTATTTTCCTTTATTTGAAGAATCGCTGGATAATTATGACATTCCGTTAGAGGTGAAATACCTTGCTATTGTAGAGTCTGCATTGAAACCCAGAGCAAAATCGAGAGTAGGAGCAACAGGGTTATGGCAGTTTATGTTTGGCACAGGAAAAGAATACGGACTTAATGTTAGCAGTTATGTTGATGAACGAAGTGATCCGGTAAAATCTACAGTTGCAGCAAGTAAATATTTAGCAAGGTTATACAAAATATTTGGAGATTGGGATTTGGCCTTGGCAGCATATAATTCTGGACCAGGAAATGTAAGTAAAGCGATACGACGCTCAGGAGGTTATGAAAATTATTGGAACATCAGACCCTATTTGCCACGTGAAACAGCAGGTTATTTACCAGCGTTTTTGGCAACTATGTATATATTTGAATTTGCAGAAGAACATGGTTTTAAAAAAGAACGACCAAATTTTCATTACGTGGAAACCGATACCATTCACGTAAAAAAAATGATCACCTTAGATCAGGTTTCTGAATTACTTGAAGTTCCTATTGAAGAGCTTCAGTTTTTAAACCCATCTTACAAATTAGATGTAATACCTTTTATTAAAGGTGAAAATTACACCTTGCGCTTACCTAGAGAAGCCATAGGTAAATTTGTAACCAATGAGGAGCAAATTTATGCATTTGCCGAAAATGAATTCAACAAACGAGAGAAACCACTACCTCAGTTTTTTGATTCAGATTCAAAAGTGAGGTATCGTGTTCGTTCAGGAGATTATTTAGGAAAAATTGCCCGTAAATACGGAGTTCGCGTTAGCCAGATTAAACAATGGAACGGTTTACGAAGTAACAACCTTAGAATAGGACAACGCTTAACGATTTACCCAAGAACACCAGTAACATCTCAAAAGGTTGCAAGCTCTTCTACTGTAAAGAAAACGATTAATACCGAAGGGAAATCTACATACAAAGTTCAAAAAGGAGATTCGCTCTGGAGCATCTCACAAAAATTCCCTGGTGTTTCTGTTCAGAATATTAAAGATTGGAACGATATTAGTAGTAATAAGCTAAAAATAGGAATGACGCTTATCGTGTCTAACTAGTAAAAATTATGGACTCAATGAAAAAAACATTCGCATTATTATTAATGACAATTACTCTATTTTATGGATGTAATGATGAAAACGCTAAACGAATTGTCCCAAAATCTTCAGGAGGAAGTCTTAACGATATTACAGTGGTAGTAGATAATCTGCTTTGGGAAAACAATGTTGGAGAAGTCATTAGAGACACCTTAGCTGCTCCAGTTGAAGGCTTATCGGTTGATGAGCCGCAATTCAGATTAAGACAAATGCCACCTTCAGTATTTACAGGATTCGCTACTAAGAACAGAACAGTTTTAAAAATTGAAAAAGGAAAACCAGCTGGAACTTCAATCCTTTCAGACAAGTTTGCTAAACCTCAAACCGTTGTAGTGGTTTCCGGGAATACAAATACCGAAATCATTGATCAAATTAATACCAATTCGGCAAAAATTGTTGATGCTTTTAAAAAGGAAGAGCTAAAAGAAAAACAACGTAGAATTCAAAAATCATTATTTAACGATAAAGATATTCAGGAACAATTAGGCTTATCTTTAAAATTTCCTACAGCTTACAGAATTGCAAAGAATGAAGATGATTTTTTCTGGTTACGACGAGATATCGAAACAGGAACCGTTGATTTGATGTTATACGAGGTGCCTTTGTCTTCCGTTAGAAAAGGAGACAGTACAGTAGTTGATGTTGTAAGGCTGAGAGATTCTGTAGGTAAAATTCATATTGAAGGTCCTCTTGAAGGTTCCTATATGGGAACAGAAAATGCTTTTACGCCATTTATTTCTAAAACAATTTTAGATAACAAACCTGCTTTTGAAACCAAAGGACTTTGGGATGTTAAAAATGCATACATGTCTGGACCTTTTATAAATTATGCTATTGAAGACAAAGTCAATAATCGAATGATAATTGTTGAAGGCTATGTATTTGCGCCTTCAGTGGCTAAACGAGATTACATGTTTGAACTGGAAGCCATTATAAAATCAATACGTATTAAGTAATAAAAAAAGCCAACATTTTAAATGTTGGCTTTTTTTATTGGTTTATGAGTATTACTCTTTTTTATCAGTAGTTTTAGGCTTGTCGTCTTCTTGTTTACTGGCATCTTTAAATTCTTTAATACCACTTCCAAGACCTCTCATGAGTTCAGGGATTTTCTTACCACCAAACAATAATAAAACCACAACAACGATTAATACAATTTGCCATGCTCCAAAAGCCAAAAATATGCTAGATGCTATCATAATATTTAATTTTGAATTGCAAATTTAATAATTAAACTTAAGAATAAACGATTTAAAGTAAACTTTAAGATACCACGTGTTCATGTCCTTTAAATTTTATTTAATTTTGTTAAACAATGGCAAGAAAACAGAAAGAAAAAAGAATAGCAAGAAAACTACTTCATAAGTATCGTTTGGTTGTTTTAAATGAAGACACTTTTGAAGAGCGCTTTGCCATAAAATTAACACGATTGAATGTGTTTGTTATTGTATCCATTTCAACAATTTTACAGGTTGCTGGTACAATTTTTCTAATAGCATTCACCTCACTAAAAGAATACATTCCTGGGTATTCGTCAACAGCTTTAAAAAAGAAAGCAACAGAGCTCAATTACAAAACCGATTCACTTCAGCAGGTCATTAATTTAAATGAACAATATTTTGCTTCCATTAAACGTGTTTTGACTGGCGATGTTGGTACGGTTGAGTTTAACAGAGATTCTATAATTGATGCAGCAAACATTGATGCCGAACAATTAAACCTGACACCAACAAAAGAAGATTCACTGTTACGCGAAGCTGTAGATAAAGAAGATAAGTTTAATGTATTCGAATCGGGTTTGTCACTTACAAATTTTGTTCTTTTCCCTCCTGTTAACGGAACCATTTCTGAACCATACAGTGTAAAAGAAAAGCATTTTGCCGTAGATGTTGTAGTGGCAATAGATACACCTGTTAAAGCAACAGCGGATGGAACTGTTATTTTTGCTGAATGGACCACACAAACAGGATATGTTGCCATTATTGAACATAGCAACGACCTTATTTCTGTTTATAAACACAATGCATCACTCACAAAGCAACAAGGGGATTTAGTAAAATCCGGAGAAGTGATTGCCTTAGCTGGAAACTCAGGAGAATTAACAACTGGTCCACATTTGCATTTTGAACTTTGGAATAAAGGCTATCCTGTTAATCCAACTAATTTTATCGACTTCAACTAATGCTATCTATAAAATCTTTACTCGCAGTTCCATTTGCTAAATCTGTAAGACGATCAGTTTTGAAATGGGTAAATCATCCAATCAAAACCCAAGACAAAGTATTTCAGGAACTTATAAAACTTGCAGCCAATACTCAATTTGGGATTGACCATAAATTTAGTGATATCAAAACACATGAAGATTTTATAAAACATGTACCTATACGTGATTATGAAGATTTAAAACCTTATGTTGAACGGGTTGTTGCAGATGAAGAAAACATCCTCTGGAAAGGAAAACCTATTTATTTTGCCAAAACATCTGGAACAACTTCAGGAGCAAAATACATACCTATAACCAAAGAAAGCATGCCAACTCATGTGGAAGCAGCCAGAAATGCCATACTTATGTATATTGCTGAAACAGGAAACAGCAAATTTGTTGATGGTAAAATGATTTTCCTACAAGGAAGCCCTGTTTTAAAAGAAGAAAATGGCATTCAACTCGGAAGACTTTCAGGTATTGTTGCACATTATGTACCAAAATACCTTCAAAAAAACAGAATGCCTTCCTGGGAAACCAATTGTATTGAAGACTGGGAAACCAAAGTTGAAGCCATTGTTGACGAGACTTTATCTGAAGACATGACAATCATTTCCGGAATACCATCTTGGGTACAAATGTATTTTGAGAAAATTCAGGAACGAACAGGTCAGAAGGTTGGAGAGGTTTTTAAAAACTTTAACCTGTTTATTTTTGGAGGAGTAAATTATGAGCCTTATCGTGCCAAATTTGAAAACCTTATTGGACGAAAAGTTGACAGTATAGAGTTGTATCCTGCAAGTGAAGGCTTTTTCGCCTATCAGGATAAGCAAAATGAAAAAGGAATGTTGCTTCAGTTAAACTCAGGTATATTTTACGAATTTATTAAAGCAGACGAATTTTTTAATGAGAGCCCGAAACGCCTAACTATTAAAGATGTTGAAGTTGGTATGAATTATGTAATGATCATTTCAAGCAACGCTGGACTTTGGGCTTATAATATTGGAGATACGATTCAGTTTACAAGTGTTAAGCCTTATCGAGTGATTGTTTCCGGACGTATAAAGCATTTTATTTCAGCATTTGGAGAACATGTTATAGGAAAAGAAGTAGAGCAAGCCCTTCAGGAAGCCCTTTCAGATTCAAACGTTCAGGTTTCCGAATTTACAGTGGCACCTCAAATTAATCCAGATTCAGGTTTGCCTTATCACGAATGGTTTATTGAGTTTGAAAATGCACCTGAGAATCTTTCCGCTTTAGCCGAAAAAATAGACCAATCGTTACAAGAACAAAACAGTTACTATTTTGATTTGATTAAAGGAAAAGTGCTTCAGCCATTAAAAATTAAAAGTGTCCAGAAAAACGGATTTCAGAATTATATGAAATCTATAGGAAAATTGGGAGGGCAAAATAAGCTGCCAAGACTTTCCAATGATCGAAAAATAGCAGACACTTTATACGCTTTAAAATTGACTAAATAATGTTATATTTGCTCGCTAAACATTGCATATGAGTAAGAAAAAACTTCACGCCAGAACGAGAGCTCAAGAGAGTTCAAATGCCATTGAGAGGATGTATATTACGATGAGGCATTTGTTTAATCGTGGGTTTTACAAGCCTATGGGAGTTTCTGGAGAAACCTTACGAGAAGCCTTATTGCTCTTAAGACCAGAAATTTATGGATCTATTTCAGAAGAAAAAGCAGAGATAGAAGGTTTATTATATGTTATTGACCGACTTCCTGAAGGTATTGAAGAATGCAGATTTATAAACCTAACAAGTGATGAAGGTTATGCTAACTCTCATTTTAAGGTTATTATACCGCCAAAAAGACGTCGTAACTGTTATCGCATAGATGGAGAGCAAATGAATATTGAGATCACAAGAGGTCGCTCAGAAATTTATGACATATTAACGCATTTAACGTTTTTGTTTGTTGAGTCTCACAAAATTAGTAAACGCGTTCTAATAGACGAGCATGGAACAACAACTCGCGATTGGATAAAGCTAGAAAAAGCTGTGCTTTCTGAAGATAAGCTAAGTCAAAAAGAACGAGAAATTGCAATTACACATACGGCAAACATACTAGGCAGAACATTTAACGAGCTTACTGAAGCCCATAAACAATTTACTTCAAGCACAAAGCCAGACCGCTTATTACATATTATATACTGGTTAGGAAAATTAGCCATTGAAGAAGTCATAAATAACGACAAACGAACAGTGACATTTAGTCCGGTTTTAAGAGAGCGGTTAGGACATCATATTCATGGAGAGGTTTGGGCAGATCACATTAAAGAGGTTTTGCATAAACACGGACTTTTAAAACGACCAATTCATGTTATAAGTGCTAATATGCATAGTGTGATGAATTCCATTTTTGCTCCAATTGCACTTAAAAGTTTAAAAGCCAAAAAGAGCATTTTTGAAATTTATGAAGCTTTAAGCCAAAAAGATAATCAAACCTTACGCAATAAAGTAACCAAAGAAGCGTTGCAGAATGGAATGATTTACATTGAGGACACTTCAGGAACCAATATTGATGTTCAGATTTTTGATACTGAAAAGATAGATTTCTCTAAAACAGATGTTGAGGTTGGAAAGGATTTCAATGACAGTGAAAAACCGGTCATTTTTGTTATGGATTATGCGTTTGGAGAACAAGCTTATGAAACCATTGATGAGTTATTTAAACCTGTCAAGGCAAATGGAGAAAAAGTACACTTAAATGTTGAATCGGTTTCAATAATGGGTAAAGCGGGTATTTTAGAAGGTGGTAAAGGTGATATTATGATTCCTTCAGCACATATTTTTGAAGGTACAGCAGATAATTATCCTTTTAAAAATGAATTATGTAAATCAGATTTGGAAGGCCAAGGAGTTAATGTGTATGAAGGCTCGATGATTACCGTGTTAGGAACATCACTTCAAAATAAAGAGATTTTAAAGTTCTTTTTCAATTCAACATGGAATGTTATTGGACTTGAGATGGAAGGAGCTCATTATCAAAAAGCAATTCAGGCCGCTTCTAAAGTTAGAGGCAGCATCAATCCCGATGTTAAAGTGAGATATGCGTATTACGCCAGCGATAATCCGTTAGAAACCGGAAGCACTTTAGCTTCAGGCGGTTTAGGGACTTCGGGAGTGAAGCCAACATATTTAATAACCAGGAAAATATTACAACAAATATTTAAATAAAATATTGCAAATATGAGCGAAAACATACACGATAATAAAAAGCACACCAAAACTGATAAGTCTGAAGAAATAGATTTGGTTGTTTTTTTTAATTTAATCGGGAATTTCTTTTTAAGAATTATTGAGTTTTTTAAATCAATTTTTCAATCTATTGTCTCATTTATCGTATTCATCTTAAGAGCGATAATTGATAATTTAAAAATAATATCTATTGTATTAGTCATATCTGCAATAGTTGGATATGGTTTAGAAAAAATAAAACCAAAGGTTTATGAATCTTCAATGTTTGTTAAACCATACTTTGATTCAAAATACCAACTGGTGAATAATATCGAGTATTTCAACGCTTTATTATCAAATGAAGAATACGATACGTTTTCTAAAATCTTCGATATAGATCTTGAAAACGCTAAGAAAGTATTGTCATTTGAAATTAAAATAGGACCAGAAAGTGAAAATGATAAAATTAAAGAATATGACGAATACTTAAAATCCTTAGACAGTGTTAGAGCACAGGAAATTTCTTATAATGATTTTATCGAAAACAGAGATATTTTTTCATCCAACTTCTTCGAAATTAACGTAGAATCTCATAAAAAAGATATTTTCAAAAAATTAGAATTAGGACTTAATTCATCTTTTGAAAACACATACTCTGAAAAGAAAATGAAAAAGAGAGATTCATTAATATACATTCAAAAGCAGAATATATTAGCGTCTATTGAGTCTGTAGATTCTTTACAGAAAGTATATATTAGAGTTTTAGAGGAAGAATCAAAATCAAAAAGTCAAAAGATCGGTATTGGTGAAGGTTTTACCATTGAGCCTGCCGAAAGTAAGACCCGAGAGTTTGAACTTTTAAATAAAGAGTTAGATTTGAGAAAGCAATTAAGAGTTTTAGATGAACAAAAGGTCGAGGAAGATGTGTTTTTTGATACTGTGTCTGGCTTTCAGGAAATAGGAAGTATATCTAGAACCATATATCAGAGATACTCAATTATTTTTCCTTTACTATCATTTTTAATTTTATGCATCATTTTTATTACAAAACAAACGATAAGATTTGTTAAGAACTATGGTCATTAAAAAAAAAGTTTTAATAACTGGAGGTGCGGGATTTATTGGTTCTCACGTTGTGAGATTATTTGTTAATAAGTATCCGGATTATCACATATATAATTTAGATGCACTTACTTATGCTGGTAACCTTGAGAATTTAACAGATATTGAGAATGCTCCTAATTACACGTTTATTAAAGGAGATATAACAGACGAAAAGTTTATAAATTCAATTTTTGAAACTTATAAGTTTGATTGCGTTATTCATCTTGCTGCTGAGTCTCACGTAGATCGATCTATAAAAAACCCATTAGCATTTGTTAAAACCAATGTTATTGGAACCATGGTGTTGCTTAACGCTTTTAAATCATGTTGGTCTGAACGTTTTGATGGTAAACTTTTTTATCATATTAGTACTGATGAAGTTTACGGAACATTAGGTCAAACAGGATTATTTACTGAAAGCACCTCGTATGATCCAAATTCTCCTTATTCTGCATCAAAAGCCAGCTCAGATCATTTTGTTAGAGCTTATGGTGAAACTTATAATATGCCCTATGTGATTTCTAATTGTTCCAACAATTATGGTCAAAATCAGTTTCCTGAGAAGCTAATTCCATTGTTTATAAATAACATCATAGACCATAAAGATTTACCTGTTTACGGAGATGGTAATTATACCAGAGATTGGTTATATGTTAAGGATCATGCTGTCGCTATAGATTTAATTTTTCACAAAGGAAAGCTAGGTGAAACTTATAATATTGGAGGATTTAATGAATGGAAGAACATAGACCTGGTTAGGCTATTGTGTAAACTAATGGATGTGAAGCTTAACCGTGAAGAAGGAAGTTCTGAACAATTAATTACTTTCGTAAAAGATCGACCAGGTCATGATTTAAGATATGCAATTGATGCCTCTAAAATTAATAAGGAATTAGGATGGGAACCCTCTGTTACTTTTGAAGAAGGACTAAAGAAAACAATTGATTGGTACTTAAATAATGAACATTGGTTAAATAATGTGACCAGTGGATCTTATAAATTGTATTATCAAAACCAATACAGTTAGAAAATGAAAGGAATTATTTTAGCAGGAGGATCAGGAACAAGACTTCATCCATTAACATTGACTATCAGCAAGCAATTAATGCCTGTTTATGATAAGCCAATGATATATTATCCTCTTTCAACATTAATGTATGCTGGAATAAATGAAATTTTAATTATTTCAACTCCAAAAGATTTACCCTTATTTAAAGATTTATTAGGTAACGGTAAAAAGTTTGGATGTAAATTTGAATATGCGGAGCAAAGTGACCCAAACGGACTTGCAGAAGCGTTTATTATTGGTGAAGATTTTATAGGAAACGATAAAGTTGCTCTAATTTTAGGAGACAATATTTTTTATGGATCGGGATTGTCGAAACTTTTACAAGCGAATAATGATCCAGATGGAGGTATTATTTATGCCTACAGAGTTCATGACCCAGAACGTTATGGAGTGGTTGAGTTTGATAATAATGGACAGGTCATGTCTATTGAAGAAAAGCCAAAAAAACCAAAATCTAATTTTGCTGTACCTGGTATTTATTTCTATGACAATTCAGTTGTAGATATAGCAAAAAACATTAAACCGAGTCATCGAGGTGAACTTGAAATCACAGATGTAAACAAAGAATATTTAATGCGTAATAAGTTGCATGTTAGTATTTTAGACAGGGGAACCGCATGGTTAGATACAGGAACGTTTCAATCATTAATGCAGGCGTCTCAATTTGTTGAGGTTATTGAAGAACGACAAGGACTCAAAATAGGATCAATTGAGGCTGCTGCTTTTGAAATGGGTTTCATAAGTGAATCAGATTTTAAAAACTTAGCGCGACCACTTATGAAAAGTGGTTATGGAAAAAATTTGTTAGCATTACTCAAAGG
>JAAEZL010000001.1:0-11843 GCA_018222875.1 Algicola sp. | reverse complement strand
TCAAATAATGAAGGTAAAAGAAACAAAACTTAAAGGGTGTTTCATCCTAGAGCCTAAAGTTTTCAAAGACAAAAGAGGTTATTTTTTCGAAAGCTTTAACCAAAATAGTTTTGATGAACTTGTTTCTAAAACAGCTGCATTTGTTCAAGATAATGAGTCCTATTCTATCAAAGGTGTTCTCAGAGGACTACATTTTCAAACGGGTAAGCACGCACAAGCAAAATTAGTGCGTGTTGTTCAAGGAACAGTTTTAGACATAGCAGTTGATTTAAGAAAAAACTCTGACACGTTCGGAGAACATGTTTCAATAGAGCTGTCTAATCAAAACAAAAAACAACTGTTTATCCCAAGAGGCTTTGCTCATGGGTTTGTTGTAATTAGCGAAACTGCTGTTTTCTCTTACAAATGTGATAACTATTACAATAAAGAATCTGAAGCAGGAATTCTTTACAACGATTCAAAATTAAACATTGATTGGAAGTTTAATGACAATGAATTAATTGTTTCAGAAAAAGACATGCAATTACCAAGCTTTCAAGATGCAAAATTATGGTAAAAGTTTTAGTTACAGGAGGAGATGGTCAGCTGGGAAAATGTCTTAAGGGCATTCAAGAAAAGTACAGTAATATTGAATTCTTTTTTGCCAATAAATCAGTATTAGACATTACTCAAGAGCGTCAGGTTGAAAACTTTTTTACACAAAATAATTTTGATTGGTGTATCAATTGTGCTGCTTATACTGCTGTCGACAAAGCAGAAAACGATGTAGAAAACTCAGAAAAAATAAACATCATTGGGGTCAAAAATTTAGCTGAAGCTTGCTCAGAAAATAATATTAAAATAATTCATATTTCAACAGATTTTGTATTTGATGGCAAACAAAACACAGCTTACAGTGAAGATATAAATACAAACCCATTGGGCGTTTATGGTCATACAAAACTTCTCGGAGAAAAAGAATTAATAAAAAGAAACCCTAAACATTTTATCATTAGGACTTCATGGCTATATTCTGAATTTAATCAAAATTTCATGAAAACCATGTTGCGTTTATCCAGAGATAAAGAAGAGTTAAATGTTGTTTCCGATCAAATAGGAACTCCAACGTATGCTAGAGATTTAGCAGAGGTTATATTATATATTATTAACCAAAATGGCTCTACTTATGGAATTTACCATTACAGTAATGAGGGTGTGGCCAGTTGGTATGATTTTGCTAAAGCAATATTTGATTTAAATCACATTAAAATAAAAGTTAACCCGGTTCACACAGAATCTTATCCAACACCATCAAAAAGACCACATTTTAGTGTTTTGGATAAAACAAAAATAAAAAACACTTTTAGTATTGATATTCCGTATTGGAGAGACAGTCTTAAAGAGGCACTATCTCACTTAGAATAAAAATATCGAGTTTCGTAAATGAGCCTAAGAAATATGAGGTAGCCAAAAGAGGGTTCAAATAGAGAAATGATTTAGCCTTAACACTAATTGTTAAATTATACACAAAAGCTTTACATTTGCAAACCAATACAAAATTAAAGTTCATTCAGGAATAATTAATTATTTAAGATTATAAATAACAATACAATGCAAAAAAAGGTAGCATTAATCACAGGAGTAACAGGACAAGATGGCGCTTATTTAAGTGAGTTTCTTTTAAAAAAAGGATATGAAGTTCATGGAGTAAAAAGAAGGTCATCCTTATTCAATACAGACCGAATTGATCATTTATATCAGGATCCTCATGAAGAAAACCGCAACTTTTTCCTTCATTATGGCGACTTAACAGATAGTACTAATCTTATAAGATTAATCAAAGAGATTAAGCCAGATGAAATTTATAATTTAGCGGCAATGAGTCATGTTCATGTGTCTTTTGAAACTCCGGAATATACTGCAAATGCTGATGGTATAGGAACCTTGAGAATTTTGGAAGCCATAAGAATTTTGGGTATGGAAAAATCTACAAGAATCTACCAGGCCTCAACTTCAGAACTTTATGGAAAGGTTCAGGAAGTGCCTCAGACAGAAACAACACCTTTTTACCCGAGAAGTCCGTATGCTGTAGCAAAAATGTATGCCTACTGGATAACCGTTAATTACAGAGAGGCTTATGGAATCTATGCGTGTAACGGAATTCTATTTAACCACGAATCACCAATACGTGGAGAAACCTTCGTCACTCGAAAAATTACAAGAGCAACGTCAAAAATAGCCTTAGGGTTACAGGATAAAATCTATTTAGGGAACCTTAATTCTAAACGAGATTGGGGACATGCTAAGGATTATATCCGAATGATGTGGATGATACTTCAGGCTGATGAACCAGAGGATTGGGTTATTGCAACAGGAAAAACGACGACTGTTCGTGATTTTGTTAAGATGTGTTTTAGCCATATAGGTGTTGAATTAGAATTCAAAGGAGAAGGAGCAGATGAAAAAGGTTATGTGAAGTCTTGTAGCAACTCAGAATATAATTTAGAAATAGGTAAAGAGGTTATTGCTGTTGATGTAAAATATTACAGACCTACAGAAGTCGATTTACTGGTTGGTGATGCCACTAAAGCAAAAGAAAAACTAGGTTGGGTTCCAAAGTATGATTTACCAGCTCTTGTTGAAGATATGATGTCCAGCGACTTGAATCTTATGAAAAAACAACAATACCTGAAAGACGGAGGGTACAGAATCAAAAATTACTTTGAGTAGAACAACTTATGCAAAAGGAATCTAAAATTTACGTTGCAGGTCATAGAGGATTAGTAGGTAGTGCGATATTGGAAAACCTTCAAAATAAAGGATATCACAATATAATTACAAAAACCCACAAAGAATTAGATCTTACAAATCAAATTGAAGTCGCTACTTTTTTTGAAACCGAAAAACCGGAATATGTGTTTTTGGCTGCAGCTAAAGTGGGAGGAATTGTTGCTAATAACGTATATCGAGGAGAATTTATCTACGACAACATGATGATTCAAAATAATGTGATTCATCAAAGTTATTTGAATAAGGTAAAGAAGTTGTTATTTTTAGGAAGCACTTGCATTTATCCTAAAAATGCGCCCCAACCAATGAAAGAAGACTACCTTCTTACAGATACTTTAGAATACACTAATGAGCCTTATGCCATAGCGAAAATTGCAGGTATTAAGATGTGTGAAAGTTATAATCTGCAATACGATACTAATTTCATATCGGTAATGCCTACAAACCTATATGGACCTAATGACAATTTTGATTTAGAAAAATCACATGTGCTTCCTGCATTGATACGAAAAATTCATCTGGCAAAATTGCTTAATGAAAATAAAGAAGAAGCAGTGTTGAAAGATACAGGCTTCTCTACCTTACAAGAGGCTAAAAGCTATTTGTCTTCATTTGGAGTTTCAGAACATCAGGTTGAAATCTGGGGAACAGGAAAACCAAGGCGTGAATTTTTATGGTCTAAAGATATGGCTGATGCCTGTGTTTTTATAATGGAAAACAGAGATTTTAAGGATACGTTTTCTGAAGATCAAAAAGAAATCCGCAACACACATATTAATATTGGAACTGGAGAGGATATTTCAATTGCTGAATTAGCCGAAACCATAAAGACAATCATAGGCTTTAAAGGTGAATTAGTCTTTAATGTCAACAAACCTGATGGTACTATGAGAAAACTAACAGATGTATCAAAATTGAATGACTTAGGCTGGAAACATAAAATGACATTGGAAGACGGAATAAAGAATATGTATGAGTGGTATAGAACTAAATAAACATCTAAAAACAGCCATAGAAGCCTCTTTAAAAGCAGGAGAGGTGATTATGCAGGTTTACGACACAGCTTTTGATGTTGAAATTAAAGATGACAAGTCGCCTTTAACTGAAGCCGATAAAAAGGCAAATGATATCATCAATTCATTTCTTAAACCAACACCAATTCCAATCATCAGTGAAGAGAACAGGCAAATCGATTATTCCATAAGAAAAGACTGGGAAACCTGTTGGATTGTCGATCCTGTAGATGGTACAAAAGAATTCATTAAACGAAATGGTGAATTTACCGTTAACATCGCCTTAGTTAAAAATGGTAAACCAGAACTTGGTGTTATTTATGTACCAGCAACCAAAACACTATACTTTGCTGATGTAACAGGACAACATGCTTATAAATCAGAATTAAAGTCTCACAATACAACCATTGAAAACGTACTACAAAACGCAGAAAAACTAAAGTCAAAAACCATTACAAACAAGATAGAAGTTGTTGGGAGTAGATCTCACATGAGTCAGGAAACATTAGAGTTTGTTGAAGCCTTAAAAGCCTCAGGAAACGAGGTGGAAATTGTTTCAAAAGGAAGTTCATTAAAGTTTTGTCTTGTAGCTGAAGGGAGAGCAGATATTTATCCTAGATTTGCACCAACAATGGAATGGGATACAGCAGCAGGTCAGGCCATTTGTAATGCAGTTGGTGTTGAAGTTATTTCAAAAGAAACCAATCAGTCGCTACTTTACAATAAAGAAAACCTATTAAATCCTTGGTTTATTGTAAGTAAATAATGAAAGATCAATCCCATAAGAGACATATTGCCAAAACAATTACCTGGAGAATAGTTGGAACTTTAGACACCATAATCCTCTCATGGATAATTTCTGGAAACCCTGTAACCGGATTGAAAATTGGGTTTGCTGAAGTGGTTACAAAAATGCTGCTTTATTATTTTCACGAAAGAGCATGGTTTAAAATTAACCTATCAAAAGACGGTGAAGTTCTTGAAAGCAAAAAACGTCACCTAGCCAAAACATTTACATGGAGGTTAATAGGAACCATAGATACTATGATATTGGCCTGGATAATTTCAGGTGATCCTTTAACAGGATTAAAAATTGGTTTTGCAGAGGTTGTAACTAAAATGTTATTATACTATCTTCACGAAAGAGCTTGGTACAAAGTGAATTACGGACTTTCTGATAGAAAAAAATAAAAAAGATGGGAAAACATATTATTCCGCATAATTATCAAGTTACAAAACGAGACAGAATAGAATCTAATAACCATAATTCATTTTTATTATGGTTCACCGGACTTTCTGGCTCTGGAAAATCAACCATCGCAAATCTCGTTGAAAAAGAACTTTTTAAAAAAGGAATAAGCACCTACACACTTGATGGTGATAACATTAGAAAAGGCATTAATAATGACCTGACATTTTCACCAGAAGACAGAACAGAAAATATAAGACGCATTGCTGAGGTTTCTAATTTAATGATAGATGCTGGACTGGTTGTTCTGGCTGCATTTGTTTCTCCCTACAAAAAAGACAGAGAGAATATTAGAACTATCGTTAAAGATGTTAACTTTGTAGAAGTTTTCATCAATACAAGTGTTGAAGAATGTGAACGTAGAGACGTAAAAGGACTTTATAAAAAAGCAAGAGCTGGTGAAATTAAAAATATGACTGGCATTTCTGCACCATATGAAGCTCCCGAAAACCCAGATATTGAAATACATACCGAAACTGAAACTATTGAAGATTCTGTTAAAAAGATCGTAGAGTATATAACACCAAAATTGTCGAGGCAATAATGAGTAAATATTATTTAAATTATTTAGACGAATTAGAGAGCGAAGCCATTTTCATATTGCGTGAAGTTTGGGCTCAATTTGATAACCCAGTGATTCTGTTTTCAGGAGGAAAGGATTCAATACTTGTAACGCATTTAGCAAAAAAAGCATTTTATCCTGCTAAAATACCATTCCCTTTAATGCACGTTGATACAGGTCACAACTTCCCTGAAACTATTCAGTTTAGAGATGATATTATCAAGGAGTTAGGTGTAGAGCTTATTGTTGGATCTGTTCAGGAGTCTATTAACGATGGACGTGTTGCTGAAGAAAAAGGTAAGAATGCAACCAGAAATGCGCTTCAAATCACCACATTACTCGATGCTATAGAATCTAATAAAATTGATTGCGCAATTGGAGGAGGTCGTCGTGATGAAGAAAAAGCAAGAGCTAAAGAGCGCTTCTTTTCTCACAGAGATGATTTTGGACAATGGGATCCAAAAAACCAAAGACCTGAACTCTGGAATATTTTCAACGGAAGACATTTTGAAGGTGAACACTTTAGAGCGTTTCCAATAAGTAACTGGACAGAAATGGACGTTTGGAACTACATTAAAAGAGAAAATATTGCCATTCCTTCCCTGTACTTTGCTCATGAACGTGAAGTGGTTTGGAGACAAGATTCATGGATACCAAATTCTGAATTTTTAGTACTCGAAGACCACGAAGAAATTGTGACCAAAAAAATACGGTTTAGAACTCTGGGTGATATAACGATTACTGGTGGCATCGAATCTGATGCAGATACTTTAGAGAAAATTGCAGATGAAGTTTCTGGAATGCGCCAAACAGAAAGAGGAAACAGAAGTGACGATAAACGCTCTGAGTCTGCAATGGAAGATAGAAAACGTCAAGGGTATTTTTAAAAACTAAATTATGTCAATGTTAGATAACAACCAATTATTACGATTTACTACAGCAGGAAGTGTAGATGATGGGAAAAGCACATTAATAGGACGTTTACTTTACGATTCTAAATCTATTTTTGAAGATCAGCTTCAAGCCATAGAAAACACAAGTAAAAAGAAAGGACATGAAGGTGTAGACTTAGCTTTATTTACGGACGGCTTAAGAGATGAAAGAGAGCAAGGAATCACCATTGATGTGGCCTACAGATACTTTACAACACCAAAACGTAAATTTATTATTGCTGATACACCTGGACATATTCAATATACAAGAAATATGGTAACTGGTGCATCTACGGCAAACGCAGCTATTATTTTAGTTGATGCTCGTCATGGTGTTATTGAACAAACAAGACGGCATTCATTTATTGCGTCGTTATTAAAAATGCCACGCGTTATTGTTTGCGTTAATAAAATGGCCTTGGTTGATTTTCCAGAAGAAGCCTACAACAAAGTAATTAATCAGTTTGAAGAATTTTCATCAAAGATGCTTGTCAGAGATGTTCGCTTTATTCCTATTAGTGCTTTACTTGGAGACAATGTGGTAAACCGTTCTAAAAATATGGATTGGTATCAAGGTGCTCCATTATTGCACACCCTGGAAACTATGCATATTAGTAGTGACATCAATAAAGTTGATGCACGTTTTCCTGTGCAAACAGTTTTAAGACCTCAGAATGATTCTCATAGAGATTACAGAGGTTATGCAGGACGTGTTGCCAGCGGAATTCTTAGAGTAGGTGATGAAGTTACAGTGATGCCGTCTGGCTTTACATCTTCAATAAAAAGTATAGATACTCTAGATAAATCCTTAGAAGAGGCTTATGCTCCGATGTCTGTTTCGATAACTTTGGAAGACGATATCGATATTAGCAGAGGAGATATGATTGTTAGGTCTAATAATAAACCCGAAGCTTCTCAGGACATTGAGGTAATGTTATGTTGGTTACATAATGAAGGTGCTAAGCCAAGAGCTAAATATAGTATCAGACACACTTCTAATGAGCAAAAAGCGATGATTAAAGAAGTTGTTTATAAGATAAATATTGAAACCTTAGATCGCAATACAGAAGATAAAGATCTTAAAATGAATGATATTGCAAAAGTTAAAATAAGAACGACAAAACCATTAATGATTGATTCTTATAGAGATAATAAAACTACAGGAAGTATTATTTTAATTGACGACGCAACTAATGAAACAGTTGCAGCAGGAATGATTAAATATTGATTAAGTAATTAACGATGAAAAACTATGTATTAGCTTTCTTTTTAGCAGTATCTATTTTTGCATGCAAAGAAGAAAAAAAAGTTGAGAATAATAATCCTCAGGACGAACCACTTGTAAAAAGTAAAAATGAATTATCATTTATGCTTGAGGCAATTGTTGAAAATAACGGAACTTTCACCTTATTTTATTTAGAAGAAGGTCAAGAACAAATAAATTTTAAAAACTCGGAAACCACTGAAGTTAAAGGTGCTGCTGATCCTCAAATGTTATCATTTACGATTAGAGAGGACATTATTCCAGATAAGTTGTTTTTAAGATTTGTAAATGAAGAAAGAAAACAAACAATTACTATTAAAAGAGCATCTCTAACGTACGGAGAGAAATCAATAGTTATTCAAGATAGCTTATTTAATCAATACTTTATGCCTAACAAATTTGTTGAATATGATAACAACAATTTTACGGCAACAACAAAAGTAATTGATGGAGAATATTTACCACGATTTAGCTCAAGAGATGTACTTCTTCAAAAAATGTTATTAGAGTTTTAACTTATATTAGACTGTAAACTACAAGCTCTTTTTGCAATTGTCTTAATCAAAAAATTGGCCTAGAGATTAGTAATTAATAAATAACCATAATGGCAAAAGCTAGAGACAAAAACTTTATAGAGCTCATTAAAGGCAGCTCTATTTCGCTAGTCTTAAAAGTTATAGGAATGCTTTTTGGTTATGTGATAATGCTTTTTATAACAAAGTATTATGGAGCGGAAGAATGGGGAATCTACTCTCTATGTATAACCGTTTTAAGTGTAGCACTTTTACTACCCAGATTTGGTTTTGACAGTTCTTTGGTAAGAATTATAGCAGAATTGAATGTGGAAAATAAGCAGAGCAGCATTTATGGCGTTTTGATTAAATCCATAGTAATTTCAGTAGCGTTATCCCTAGGTGTTATAGTAATTGTAACGTTATTTTCAGATATATTAGTCTCTAAAGTTATCAAGCAGCAAGAAATGATTTATTATTTTAAAATAATAAATATAGCTGTAATTCCTATGGCCTTATTAACGATAATAAGCGCTGTATTTCAAGCCCTAAAAAAAACAACACTTTATATGTTATTTCAAACAACATTAATTAATGTTGTGTTTTTTATTTTTCTACTGATATATAAATCTTTAGAAATCAATCTTAGAACGTTCAACTTATATGTGATATCTGTCGTTGTTGTATTACTAATCTCCTTTTTGTTTTTGTTTAAAACGCTCAAGTCGTTTAAAAAGAATCCTATTAAATATAAGGAGGGAAAAGTATATTCATATACTAAAATCTGCAAAGTATCTTTCCCAATGATGATGTCGAGTTCATTTGCATTACTAATGGGTTGGTCAGATATTTTTATGTTATCCTACTACAAAACAGCGACAGACATTGGCGTTTACAATTCTACACTTAAGCTGGCTGCTTTATCAAGTATTACTTTAATGGCTGTAAATGCAATTGCGACACCTAAGTTTGTAGAGTTTTATACCAGTAAAAATATTATGGGATTAGAAGAAATTGTAAAAAAATCAACCAAAATGATTTTCCTAACCTCTTTACCGATTCTTTTAATTTTAATTGTATTTTCAAAACCTATTTTAGGCTTTTTTGGTGATGAATTTAGATTAGGTTATCTGGCATTGATATATTTATGTATTTCAAGATTTGTTAATGCCATTTCAGGATCTGTTGGTTATATAATGCAAATGACGGATCAGCAAAAGGTTTTTCAAAACATTCTTATAATAGCTTTTGTTATCAATCTGGTTTTGAATTATTTGTTAATACCAAAATACAGTTATGAAGGTGCTGCAATAGCCAGCAGCTTATCTATGATTTTCTGGAATATAGCTCTGGTGATTATTATCAAAGCAAAACTAGGATTTTGGACCTTCTACAATCCTTTCTCGAAATAATTTAGAAAAAGATTACAACCTCCAGCTATCTAAGTTCTTATTCAATAAGACTTCTAGTTTTTTAATATCTTCCTCAAAAATACTTTGCAGGTACAGTTTTGCATCATTATCTAGTTCAGGTTTTTCGGCATCCTTGTAAAAAACGTTTTTATTTAAAAAGGTCTTTAGTTTCTCTGGAGCCATACTTCTTATAAAACCAAGTTTAGTTTTATACTGTAAAACATATTTAGATAACCCATTTTTAGGCGCACTATATTTATTGTGTATCTCGTCAAAATTAATGTTTTGATTAGGCTCTATTTCTAAAAATTTAAAAACATCAAATAATCCCTGTTCTAAATCATTAAAAAACTCCTCATAAATAATAACTTTTATATGTTCTTTTTTAAATGTGTCAAAGTAGGTTTTAACTTGCTTGTAATACATTCCTAATTCTTTATAAAGAAATACTTTACCGTTTCCCCAGACCTTAGGTTTTATGGTTTCATCTCTTTTTACAGCTTTAAAAAAATCGGTTTCCGTTTCAGTACCGCTTTTTAAATTCATCAAATAATGAGAAAAGGTCCTCATGACTGGATTTCTCAAAATGATTAAAATTTTTGCATCAGGAAAATCCGAATATATCCTTTTAGAAGCCTCAGTATCCCATAAATATGATGGACTAGAGTCACCTAGAATCTTATAGTTGCCTGAGGAATTATAAAGAGAAAAATAGACGGCTTCATCATTGATAATTTTATTGTGGTAAAACACCCCTTCTTTTGGAGAATTATAAACTAAAGGGTCTTCAGATTCAATATTAGAATAATAATTAGGTTCTTTTACTCTTGGGAAAAATACATCAGGATGCTGATTCAAATAATTATATAAAGATGTAGTTCCGGATTTGGCAGCACCAACAATAAATAAATTAATATTTGGTTTTTTCATTTAAAACGTAATTTAACCCAACAAAACACTAATAAATTAAGGCTTTGTTTCAGACCGTAAAGATATTTATTTATAATGCAAAAATCAGAATAATAGTAATCAAATTAATATCTTTGGCGCAATAGTAACTGGTATAAATTGCTATTGCTAAGAAATGGAATATCAATGAAACTCTCTATAATTACAGCAACATTTAATAGTGAGAAAACCCTTGCTTCAACATTTAATTCAATCTTGAAACAAACCCATGTTAGTTTTGAATATATTGTTGTAGACGGAGCATCAACAGATCAAACAGTTACTATAATTAAAAGTTTTGAAGAAGCGTTTAAGTCAAAAGAGATTGCTTTCAAATGGATTTCAGAAAAAGATAATGGTATTTATGACGCCTGGAACAAGGGTTTAAAGCTATCTACTGGCGAATGGGTTTCTTTTTTAGGCTCTGATGATGTCTATCTTGACAATGCTTTAACGTCTTATAGTGAGTTTATATCTCAACAGGAAAAAGAGATTGATTTAGTACATTCAAATGTCAATATAATAAATGACAATGGCGATTTATTAAGAAAAGTTAACGGGAAATGGTCTTGGAAAGTTTTTAGGAGGAAAATGAATATTGCTCACGTTGGCGCATTTCATAATATGAAGTATTTTAAAAAATACGGTACATTTAACACGGATTATAAAATTGCAGGAGATTATGAATTACTGTTAAGAGCTGGAAAAAAATTAAGAACAGCAAAGTTAGATTCGGTAACAGTTTTGATGGGTTATGGAGGAATAAGTAATGATCAAATATTTAAAGTATTTAGTGAATCAATCAAAGCAAAGCACGAAACAGGTAGAGTGAATATACTTTTATGTTATGTGGATTTCTTAAAAGAATACTTAATCTATATGATTAAAAAAATCTTCTATTAATCCCATTGTGAGGAAAGCAAAACATGAGTAAAAAAACAATTCTATTTATACACCAGTCTTCAGAATTATACGGTTCAGACAAAACATTGTTCTATTTGGCAAAATGCATTAATGAAAACCCTCAGTTTAATGCTATAGTAGTTCTTCCGCATGATGGTCCACTGAAAAATTTATTAGAAGAAAACGCTATTAAAGTCTTAACAACACCAATTGTAAAAGTGTCTCGTAATATGTTTAATATTAAAAATATACTTTTACTGCCTTTTACAATTGTATCAT
>JAAEZL010000325.1 GCA_018222875.1 Algicola sp. | reverse complement strand
GCGGAGCTTCTTGAGGTATTGTTGGGGAAATATTCCAGCAACGCCAAAGACTAAAGATACCTTCAACTAATTGCTGCTGTTGCCCGGGAGTTAACTTCTCTGAAGGAGGAAAAGCTTCTGGTGAAATGCCGAAAAGTTCAACCATAGATTGATCCGGGGCATTTTCCCAGGCCGCTATATACTTTAAATCATCAGCTAAATCTTCATAACCGGTTTTCAGAAGCCTGTAATCCGGTTCTTCCGGCTTTCGATCTTTAGCGTGGTGTAAATCTTCGAGCAATTGTTCCACATATCGTTTCATCACACTTCATTGAAATATCCGTAGCCTACGGCGGTTTTGGCTTGTTTTAAATCTTTTTTAATTTCTCAAGTAAAACTCTATTTGCAAAGGCTGACCTGCCAATTAACTTAACTCTACTTGCATCCGCTCTACTTAAGTGCAAGTCCAATTTGGAATTAGTTAAATCTGACAATGTCACAACTGTAGTCTGCGCAAATAGTCCTAGTTTATTTCTCAAAGAATCAGATTTGTAAATAGTCTCTCCAATAAATGTTTGTGATTCCTCGCTGTCTAAGTAAATTGATGTTTTACATTCGAAGACATAAATTTTGTTGTTTTTAATCAGAATAACATCAAATTCATTTTGAGTATTACTTTTAGACACATGAAGTCCTAATCCTATTGATGATTCTGCTAGGTCAAAGTGCTCTATCAGGAAATAATACAAGTATTCCTCAAGCCATTCGCCACTCAAGTATCTGCATTCATACTTATTTAAGGAGTTTTCGTTTTTTGGCTTAAAACCTGTACGGGTAATAAACGAAATTAAATTTTTATTTTCTTTAATGTCTTTCATCGTTTTTGATCGATGAGCCCTTAATGTATCTAAAACTGGTACATCTTTTTCACGATCAAATTCATGTAGGAAATAGCTTAAGAGCCTCTCCGTAGCCTCTTTGGGCCTAAGAGGACTACTTTGATTTTTTACTCTAAATCCATATGCTGTAAGATATTCAGATAAAGATATTTTCGACTTGAGTGTTGATGAAACTTTCTTTCTTCCTGGGTGGATTTTTATTTTCTCACCTCTTCCTGTTAAATAAAACATCTCCGAATTTACGGTTTTGAAGAATTCGTAAACAGCCAGAGACATTACTTTAGTCCCTCCTGTAAGGTTAACAATGTAATTGTCATCGTCATTAATTGCCTTAATCAGTTTTTTTTCGATATCCTCAAACGAAAATGCATTTACAATAATAGGGGTAAGTACTTTTTCTTTGTTTAGATCTACGGTATCCAAAATCCACTGCCTATTGCCAGCTTTTTCCATGCTATCAGTAGAAATAAAAAGAAATTGGTCAATAGTTTCTTCCATTTCTTTTATGAACTCTATGTTGGGAATCGTTTGATCACTAACTAAGCTGACTAGTATATTGGACATTTTAATTATTTAAAAGTGATTATTTTTGCTTTTTCTTCTCCAATCCATTCCGCAACCTTTTTTAAGATTGGATTTTTTTGAAAAGGGGCCTTCCATTTCCTTCTTTTATTCTTATTAAGGTTTTCATAGATTCTTTGCAATACCTCAATTAATTCATCGTGATATTC
>JAAEZL010000125.1 GCA_018222875.1 Algicola sp. | reverse complement strand
GGTATATTCATAATATTACAGATTTTTTTCTTCTTCCGTGATATTAAAATCTTCAAACGACTTTTCCTGCCAGTCTTTCTGCTTAAGATGTCTTAAATAGTTAGCATATTTGATGTCTATTCTATTGTAAAATTTAGGATCTAATTCGGTATTTAGACTGTGATTTTTGAGCTGAATAGCATTTTTTTCAGACAATCGGATTAGGTAGTTTAAATCATAAGAATTGACATAGTTGAGGTTATAGCTTGTAATGTAATAATCCCAATTAATCGTGCTGAATAGAACAAGTATAGCAAATGCGATTTGTGTATTTACTCTAAATAGAAATACCATATTTTTTATATGCATCACTTTTAAAAAGGTTGTTATAAGTCCGATAAGCGTCAGAAAAATATAAACATGAACACCAATACGTTTGTAGGTTAGTCCGAAAGAAGTGATATAATTTTGATTTTTAATTGCTATTAAAACAACCAACACCACATTTAGTAAAATCCATAAGTAACTTAGGTTTTTCAGTATTTTATTTTCAGAATAAAAGTTGAGATTGCCTCTAAAAAAGTATAGAATAATAACAATGGCAATAAGAATTGAGGCGATAAGTGTGTTGATACCATGATGCACTTGGGCAGACATATCAGGAGCTCTGGTGATATCTAATGTCGCTAAAGAAGCAATATCTGTAGCGATATAAACTATAATTAAGAGGTTTAACAACCCTAAAAGTGTCGTTCCTAACTGCTTTTCTTTTTTCAGTTTTTCTTCGGAATAGGATTCCGTTTTATGTAGTTTAGTTTTAGTGTTGATGTCTTTTGAAGTTACAGGTTCAACTAGAACAGGTGTGGAAATGTTACTGAATAAATAATAGCCTAAAACAGTAAACAATATCCATTGAACGTTGATGAAATTGAAACTAATTTTATTGACGAGGTTATTAAACATTGGGTTTCCTTGTTTGTAAAGGAGTACAAAAACAATAATAAATACTAAAGGAATTCCTACAAGTTTTACGAGATGAAGAACATCGGTGTTTTTGTTGAAAATTTTATCTTTTTTGTTTTTCCTATCTTCAACCGTTCTAAAGAAAAAAGCTGCCACAGAACTGAATATTCCGTTAATCCAATGGATATAAATTGATGTTTTGTCATTTGAAACAGCTCCAACCAAAGTAAAAAAGGATACACAATTTGCTATAATAGATAAACCTGAATCTTGAATAAATACAAATACAGCAGTTGCGGTATAGGCAATAGTATAGAACATAACCCTTTTGCTTTTAAATTGTTCAGGATTATGTGTGACCAATATGCTTAAGGTTACGATTGCAAACAGTAAAAGGTTCAAGCCTATAGATTTCTCATAAAAAAGAATGCTAAATAGAACCGACGAGATTAAGATTAGAATGTGTTTCATAATTAGTGTTTTAAAGTACTTTGTATTTCAAAGTAAATGTTCAAAAAAAAGAGTTTATTGTTTATTAATTAATTTTTCGAGGGCTTCAATATGTTTTTTAAATTCGGCTTTTCCCAAGGTTGTAGTAGAGTAGCGCGTATTTGGCTTTCTTCCTATAAATTGTTTTTCAACAACAATGTATTCTGCTTTTTCAAGAGCTTTGGTATGGCTTGCCAAATTTCCATCTGTTGCTCCAAGTAACTCTTTAAGTGTATTAAAATCGGCATATTCATTTACCATAAGTACAGACATGATTCCTAATCGGATTCTATGATCAAAAACTTTATTTATGTTGTTAATAATGCTCAAAATTGTGGTGTTCAGTAATTAAATTGCTTGTTAAGATCCAGCGAAAGGTGTTCCAAAAATGCCAACAGCTATTTCTAACCAGATTAAAAATAATACTACTAAAACAAGAAGGCTAAGAAGTAAGCGATTGTGTTTAGACTTGACTTTTCGTATAATCAATTCAACGATGAAACCTGTTCCGTAAAGTAAAACACCTGCGATTAAAAAATCATTGAGCGTCCATGAAACGTCTTTGGTAAACTGCATTGCTATTAAAGGGACGAATAGTAGTAATGAAACGAAAATGATAATTCCTGTTAATCTTTTATCTTGAGTTTTCATATAATAATTATTTTATTTGTCATATTTGAAATGCATCCATGTACCATATATGATGTGCATAAATCCGAAGCCAACAACCCAGAACCAAAATCCGTAACTAGGCATTAAAGCACAAATGAGTCCTAAAATTAGTTCCGTAAAACCTAAATATCTTATATCACCTAAACTGTATTTGGAAGCATTTATAAGTGCCAAACCGTAAAATATTAGCATTAAAGCTGCTGTGTGACCGTAACGTTCCTGATTTAAAATGATAAGAATGTAGAGTCCACCCGTTACTAAAGGAATTAAAAAATTGATTAGCAAGCGTTTTGATGAGTTATCCCATATTTTCTCATTGTTTTTTTTCGCTTTTTTCGTGGTTAAATAAATGCCAGTTACAGCACTAAGAAAAGCTACAGCTAATAAGATGCCAAAACATATTTTAAAAATGGTACCATCTAAAATGAGATAACCTCTAACCGAATTAGATACAAGATAATAGGCTATAGATGCTCCTATAAGAGCATAGATTCCTGCCAGAATGCCTGACAATCCGCTGAGCGAAATAAACCGAGATGATTTAGTCATCAAGGTTTTAATTTCATTCAGATCGTCTAAATAGTTTTTAGATTCCATATAAAAGTACTTTGAAATACAAAGTAAATAAATATTTTTGAATAATGAATGCTTATTATTGTTAATTTTGAAAATAATCAAATTAGTTGAGACTGTGAATCCAGCTGAAGCGTATATTTTAAAACAACAGGAGCCCTTCAAGTCTATATTATTACACTTGCAAATTCTCATTGAGCATACGTTTCCTGATGCTGAATTAAAATTCAAATGGCGAATTCCATGTTATTACGTGGATTCGAGACCTATCTGTTACTTGAATCAGAGTAAAGATTATGTCGATGTTGGGTTTTGGCATTCGGCACATTTAACTAAATATACCGAACACATGGTCTCTGAAAATCGTAAGGTAGTTAAATCAATGCGTTACAAACAATTAGAAGATATCAACGACGAATTATTTATCCTCATTCTTAAAGAAGTTGAAAAACACCAAAACAAGTCGTTTTTAAAGTAATTAAAGTTTAACGGCTTTTAAAAGGCTTAATCTTTTACAGAACTCCAGTTTTCTCCAGTCTTAATCCTATGAATTTGCATATCAGATACTCCGAAACGTTTTGCAATCATTTTAATTCTGGTCCTATTATTTTTTAATTGGCGTTTTATAATTTTTACTTTTCCTTCGTCTAATTTTCCAATATTCTTACTTCTTTTTTTAACGATTTCTTCCCATTTTGGATTGTTAAACTGATGAAGTTCTTTTTCTCTTTTAGTAGCCCATTTTAAATTACTAACATGATTGTCTGTTTTGTCATAATTTAAATGAATCACAAAAACGTCTTCGTCTTTTTGCTCAAGAAAGTGCTGCGCAACTAGTTTGTGTACGTAGCGACTGGTTAATTTTCCATTTTTCTTTTGCCTCACAGGAAGGTTTTGATACCCATTTATATAGTATCGTTTAACAAGGAATTCTTCTTCGTTTTTACAATTTAAAATTCTACCATAATTAGATATTTTAAATTTTTCATGGTCGGCAATGTGTTCATCAAATTTAATTTCTTTCCATTTTTCATTCCAATGATTTCTCATTTTTGTTATTTGTTTTTAGGGATTTTTTTAATTTTCATAGGGATTATCATAAATCTTTAAAGACAATATAAGTGTCAAATACCTTTCCTTTAAAAGATATTTTCTGTTTCTTTTCTACGTCATAAAAATGAGAGTCAAAGAAGTCTAGTGCTGTTGTACTAATATCGGATTTTATAACTTCATGACCATTCATTAATACCTGAGATTCCATAATTCGCAATAATTTTGAACCAATAGTTTGTCGCTGAAAATCTTTATGAACAAAGATGTTTTCAAGATAATATCCATTTTTTAAATAGCAAAATCCTACAATCTGATCATTGACTTCTGCGACTAGAAAATAGAATTTTTTAATCCGATCTCGCCATTTTTTGAGATCATCTGCTCCTTTAGACCAGGCTTCAACTTGAGCCTCTGAATAGTCTTTAGAATTTACAGCTCTTATGGTGTCTCTGTAAATAGATGTGATTAGAGGTAAATCATCCTGTGTTGCTTCTCTAAAATCTAAACCTTCTATCATTTTTTTAAACTTGAACTTAAATCAAAGTATTTATTCCAAACACTAAACAACAACCCAATATATTGAACACTAAAGATTATTAATCGTCTTTCTGATCGCGACTAAATTGGATAGTAATTTTTCTAAATTATCAAGATGCAACATATTAGCACCATCGCTTTTGGCATTAGCAGGATCAAAGTGTGTTTCTATAAATAAACCATCTACATGATTAACAACTCCAGCTCTTGCAATGGTTTCAATCATATCTGGTCGCCCTCCAGTAACTCCAATACTTTGATTGGGTTGCTGTAATGAATGTGTGACGTCTAAAACGGTTGGAGCATATTGACGCATGGTTGGAATGCCTCTGAAATCGACAATCATATCTTGATAGCCAAACATAGTTCCACGATCCGTAATCCAGGCGTTTTCATTACCTGAGTCCTTCACTTTTTGTACGGCATGTTTCATGGCTTCCGGACTCATAAACTGTCCTTTTTTCAAATTCACAACCTTACCAGTTTCAGCAGCAGCAACAACCAAATCGGTTTGACGAACTAAAAATGCCGGAATTTGTAACACATCAACATACTCTGCTGCCATAGTTGCATCAGATACTTCATGAATATCAGTAACCGTAGGAATGTCAAATGTTTCAGAAACTTTTTTAAGAATTTTCAAGGCTTTTTCATCACCAATTCCAGTAAAACTATCAATACGACTGCGATTAGCTTTTTTAAAACTTCCTTTAAAAACATAAGGAATTTTTAAACTGTTGGTAATACCAACTACTTTTTCGGCAATGCGTAGTGCCATGTCTTCACTTTCAATTGCGCAAGGTCCGCAAAGTAAAAAGAAGTTATTAGAATTGGTATGCTTTAGTTTAGGAACGTCTTGAAGATTCATTGAATTTAAATTTCAAATTAAAGCGCAAAGTTACGAAAATATAACGCTCTATCTATTTTATTAAATTCAGACCTTTTGTAAAACAATCATTAAAATGCGCGTTTCATGCTATTGCGAATCATCCACAAGGCCATTAGAAAGTTAGCAGCGACAAAAAATCCTCCATAAACAATAAACTGTTTGGTTGTAGATGATAAATTTATAATGTTGAAAAGATCCGACAAGTAGGCGAGAATCAGATAGGATGAAATGCAAACAAAGGTAATTCCTAATGTGAAATTGAGTTGTTTGCTAGGTCTTATGAGTTGCCATAGAAATGGAATTCCAAAAAGAAGAATGGGATATGCTGTGATGCCTGAACTTCTGTTTACGTCTGTAAAACAATAAGAAATTACTGCAATAAAATACAGGTAAGGGATAAACTTCGAATATTTCTGAATACGTTTCATTTGCTAGATGTGTTATTTGTTTTCATGTTTTGCTATTAACAAACATGTGTAAATCGCACAAAAAAATGGCTGGTTGAAGTGGCTATTTACTATTAATCATTTACAGAACGTAAATTACGAACTGAAATTATATGTTGTCATAATTATAACATTTAATTAACTAATTCACAGCACAGGTAGCCTTGAAGCTTTGTAAACAAACCAGCATGAAACCTGAAGCCAAACACATAAAATGGACTAAGATTTGCTGATTATAAAATTATTGATATGAAATATCTTTTACACAGGATTTTAATGTACCTTTGCACGCTTAAAATAAGGCATCATTATGGCTAATATCAAAAACATAGCAATTATTGCACACGTCGATCATGGTAAAACGACCTTGGTTGATAAAATCATGTATCATTGTCAGTTGTTTCGTGAAAACGAAAACACAGGAGATTTAATTCTCGATAACAATGATTTAGAACGTGAAAGAGGAATTACAATTACCTCAAAAAACGTTTCAGTAATTTACAAAGACACTAAAATTAATATCATTGATACACCTGGTCACGCCGATTTTGGTGGAGAAGTAGAACGCGTATTAAACATGGCAGATGGTGTCTTGTTGTTAGTTGATGCTTTTGAAGGTCCAATGCCTCAAACACGTTTCGTTTTGCAAAAAGCCATCGATTTAGGTTTGAAACCTTGCGTTGTGATTAACAAAGTTGATAAGGAAAACTGTACACCTGATGAAGTTCATGAAAAGGTATTTGACCTGATGTTCGAACTTGGAGCAGAAGAGTGGCAGTTAGATTTTCCAACGGTTTACGGTTCAGCAAAAAATAACTGGATGAGTGACGATTGGCAAAACCAAACAGAAAATATCGAACCACTTTTAGATATGGTCATCGATCATATTCCTGCGCCAAAAATTGAAGAAGGAACAACGCAAATGTTAATTACATCACTTGATTTCTCTTCATTTACTGGTCGTATTGCCATTGGAAGATTGACTCGTGGACAATTAAAAGTTGGACAAAACATCTCTTTGGTGAAGCGAAATAAGAGTGTCGTTAAGTCTAAGATTAAAGAACTTCATGTGTTTGAAGGTCTTGGCAGAAAAAAAGTAGATGAAGTACAAACAGGAGATATCTGTGCTATCGTTGGATTAGAAGGCTTCGAAATTGGTGATACAGTAGCCGATTGGGAGAATCCTGAAGGTTTAAAAACCATCGCTATTGATGAGCCAACGATGAGTATGTTGTTTACTATTAATGATTCGCCTTTCTTCGGAAAAGACGGAAAATTTGTAACCTCTCGTCATATTAAAGAAAGACTCACCAAAGAATTAGAAAAAAACTTAGCGCTTAGAGTTGAAGAAACCGATAGTGCAGATAAATTTATGGTCTTTGGTCGTGGCGTTTTACACTTATCAGTTTTGATAGAAACCATGCGTCGTGAAGGTTATGAATTACAAATTGGTCAGCCACAGGTAATCATCAAAGAAATTGATGGTGTTAAATGTGAACCAGTTGAAGAAATGACCATCGATTTACCAGAAACAGTTTCAGGTAAAGCCATAGAAATGGTTACGATGCGTAAAGGTGAAATGCTCAGTATGGAAGCTAAAGGTGAGCGTATGGTGTGTCAGTTTATTGTGCCTTCAAGAGGAATCATTGGTTTGCGTAATCAATTATTAACAGCGACTGCAGGTGAAGCAATTATGGCGCATCGATTTAAAGAATATCAGCCATTAAAAGGTGGAATACCAGAACGTCAAAACGGATCATTGGTTTCTATGGAAAAAGGACAGGCTATTCCTTATTCAATTGATAAATTACAGGAACGTGGTAAGTTTTTTATTGATCCAGGAGAAGATATTTATGAAGGTCAGGTGATTGGTGAAAACTCTCGTGGAGATGATATGGCAGTTAATGTCACAAAAACTAAAAAACTAAGTAACGTTCGTTCTTCAGGGGCTGATGACAAAGCGAAGATTGTTCCTGCTATAAAATTCTCTTTGGAAGAAGCTTTAGAATACATTCAAAAAGATGAATATGTTGAAGTAACACCTAATCATTTAAGATTGCGTAAAATTTACTTGACAGAAGTAGAACGTAAGCGTAATAAGAGTATATAATTAGAATTAAATTTTTAATAATAAAGGAATCCAATTTTGGGTTCCTTTTTTTATTTTAAATTAGCGCAGATTGATATCAAACACAATGAAATACCTTGATACGTTTTTAAGAGATTGGAGAATTAGAGTTGCTGCTAAATACATCAGGTCAAATGATAAACTGTTAGATATTGGATGCTTTGATGGTTACCTTTTTGAAGCTTTAAAATCGAAAAATATTCAGCCCAGTATTGGATTAGATCCGTTAATTGATAACACCAAAACACGTGATGAGCATCAGTTAATCTCAGGAAGTTTTCCAGACGCTATTTCTAAAAACACGACTTTTGACTGTATCACAATGCTTGCTGTGTTAGAACACATTCCGAGAAAACAGCAACAACAATTTAACGAAGCATTTTATACTCACCTAAATCCTTCAGGACGCATTATTATCACTGTACCTTCACCATTTGTAGATCAGATTTTGTGGGTATTGAGAAAACTAAACCTGGTAGATGGAATGTCACTGGATGAACATTATGGATTTAAAACAAAAGAAGTATATACATTATTTGACAAAGAAAAATACCGATTGATAAAGTATAAAAAATTTCAACTCGGACTCAATAACTTGTTTGTTTTTGAGAAAAAAAGTTGAAGAAGCTGTCTTATTCGGTTTGACTTTTTAGACTCAAAATACTAAAGAACAGACTAAATAAAATAATTTGAATCCCAAGCAATATTGTAAAGACTGCTGGTATGACGATTCTTAGTGTGCTTGAAGGATTAGAAAGCAATCCAAAATCAACAGATTCCCAGAAGAACAATCCTTTCACACTTAATATTAGTC
>JAAEZL010000124.1 GCA_018222875.1 Algicola sp. | reverse complement strand
GACTGCAAATGTAAAGATTTATTTATTTATTCAAAACATTTTTTGAAAAATTTTACTACATATGTGCTCTTAATTTTTCTTTTCGCTTTTTTAATTGTCTTTCTAAGGACGAAACTGCCACATCTGCCCCTTGTTCAAAAGTTTTACATTGTTTCTTTACAACAAAACTATCTCCAGGGACATTTACTCTGGCTTCAAATATTTTATTTTCTTTATCACTTGTGTTCTGAACTTTTAAATAGACATCAGAATCAATAACCTTATCATAAAATAAATCCAACTTATCCATTCGTCTTTGAATGAAATCTATTAGCTTTTTGTCTGCGTTAAAATTTACAGATTGCGTGTTTACCTTCATATTCAATCAATTATTTGGTTAGACAATATTATTTTTTACTTCTTGGGTGTGCTTTTGTATACACTTTTTTTAATTCAGCTATACTATTGTGAGTATAGACTTGCGTTGCTGCTAAACTAGAATGACCAAGGAGTTCTTTAACAGCATTTAAGTTGGCACCTTGGTTTAACAAATGAGTTGCAAATGAGTGCCTCAATATATGCGGACTTCGTTTAACCTTTGTAGATGCATGACTAAAATAGTCATTTATAATTCTGTAAACAAGTGTTTCATAAATTTTAACCCCTTTTTTAGTTAAAAACAAATACGATTCATCTTGAATTATATTTAACTCATTTCTTACAACTATATAAGATTTTAAAGTATCAACTACAGATGGAAGTAAAGGAATAAATCGTTCTTTATTTCGTTTACCTAATACTTTTAGGTTTTTATTATTAATATCAACATCTGAAAGTTTAAGCTGAACGAGTTCTATTCTTCTCATTCCTGTGGCGTAAAACAATTCAATTATTAAACGGTTTCTCAAACCTTCAAAATCTGTATCAAAATTTAATTTCTGAAGCACTGTTTTAATTTCTTCCTCTGAAAAAGGCACTTGAATCTTTTTACTTGTCTTTAATGCTTTGTGCTTGGTTAAAGGATTGACTTCTATATCTTCAATTTTTAGGAGAAACTTATAATACGTATTTAAAGACGATATTTTCCTGTTGATGCTTCGGTTAGAAATTCCAGTATCAACTAAATGCACGATCCAACTTCTTATTTGCTGATAGTTCACATTGGTAATAGAATTTGACTCAAATTCAGAGGCAATAAAACCAGAAAAATCTTTAATATCTTTAATATAAGCCTTGAGTGTTAACTGCGAGTAGTTTTTTTCAAGTAGTAAATAATCTGTAAACGATTGTAAAGACATGGAAGCATTTTAGAATTAAATCTAAAATACAAAGTTTTAATTACAATACGATTTAGAAACAAAAAAATCCCATTATTACTAATGGGATTATAAATTTATAAAACACAATTAAATGCTTTCCTGATCTCTAAGACCTTGAACATATTGTGCTTTTTGTATTTGAGCTCTTCGTTCAACAGAAGGTTTTGTAAACTGCTTACGAGCATTTAATGCACGTTTAGTACCTGTTCTGTCAAACTTTCGTTTGTAACGCTTTAACGCTCTATCTATATTTTCTCCTTCTTTAACTGGTATTTTTAACATAGTGTCTTAACCTCCTCTCTTTTAGAATTTTTAAGGCTGCAAATATAGGAATGAATTTAAAATTTCAAAATAAAAATCTTATTTTTTAATTGATACGTTCTTTACTGAACATTATTGCTTAAACAATGACGCTCGTTTGCTCAAATCTTTAATGAGCTGCTCATCCTCTTCGCTTTCTAATAAAATGTTATAATTTTTCCAGAAGGTTTTGTCATAAGGCTTTGGCGCAAAGATATCTGAATCCCATTCTTCCTCTAAAGCTTCAGCAATGATCTGGTCATCTTCAATAATATCTGAAAACAAAATTTCCTGAATGGTATAATAAAAACGTTCTTCATTATAGTACTTTGCTTTTTCTTCTTCGGTTAATTTTTCAGTAGTTTTTAAGCCTACATTTACAAGTTTAGGTGTTTCGTAATAGATGTAATTTGGATACATTTTATCATTGTATTCCATATAGGTCATTACGAGTTTGTGATTGGTTTGCGTCCCGAAAAGTGTTTTACTTCTGGTTTTTTGAGCATTTGAAGCTGCCACAAGTTCATATTCTATTTTTTTGATGGCATAATTATCCCAGTAAATATAAATCCACCCTTTAGCATGGTAACCACCATTGAAAATGCCTTTGGTTTCTAAATCTACATAATCCTTTCCTTCAGAAATTTGAATTTTATATAGTTTACGGTCGTTATCCACTAAAATAGTATCTAGTGTAAACTGATGCTTCTCTAAAATATGTTCTCCAAATAATGTTTTGGTTGCATTAGAATTCCTTACCAGATTTAGTTTTCCTTTAAATAAGTTTTCGAGTCCGTTGACTCTGGTGTCATTCCACTTAATTGCTTTGACCAAAGAAGACGTTTTAATAGTATCTCTGTTTAAGTTTTCTTCTTTCAGACCTTTATAGTTTTCATAGTTTTTTAAATACGATGCGTAAGAAAAAAGACTATCGACATCACGCAGGTCATAACTTTTACGAACCTGATCGACATTAATCTTTAAAAACTCTTTTGAAGGCACTGAATAACCTGAATCATATACTGTAATAGCACTTTCAATAAGCCATTTAAACTCTTTGGCATTTCGTTCTTTATGCCTTAGGAATCCTTTTTGAATGTAAGCCGAATCGGGAAGGTTTTCAGATAACTTTTCGATGGCTTTTAGAACAATATCGTTTCCTGTTTTTGGTCGGTTTTCAGCAATTAAAACTATTTCATCTAAAGCTGCTATATCTTCTTCAAGATACACGTCTTCGCTATTATCAAATTCGTTTACAGGTGTTTTGAAACTCTTGTATCCTATAGACGAAATGATAAGCGTATCGGATTCTAATTCTTTAGGAACTTGCAAGACGAATTTTCCATCTTCATTACTAACCGTTCCAATAGTTGTGTTTTTTATATAAATACTCGCACTTTCAATTGGCATTAAGGTGGTAAAATCTACAATCTTGTTTTTAAGTTCAGTTTGTGAAAAAGAAACCATACTGCATACAAGGAAACAGCAGAACAATACTTGTTTTATGGATGTAAGTTTCATATCAACTGCATTTGAGATTAGGTCGCTGGCTTATAATCTTTTTTGTCAATCACCATTTTAGCAATTATTTCTCTGAGTATCTCTGATGTTCCACCACCTATTGGTCCGAGTCTGCTATCGCGAAACAATCTCGCCAGAGGATACTCTTCCATATAACCGTAACCTCCTAAAAACTGCAGACAATCATACATTACTTCATCTGACATTTTTGTACACTGAAGTTTAGACATTGTAGCTTCCTTCACCACATATTCACCTTGATCTAATCTTTGCGCTACCGAATAGTTGAACTCTTTACAGATTTCCATTTCTGTATAACGATCTGCTATTTTATGACGAAGTGCCTGAAATTTATCAATAGTTTTTCCGAAGGCTTCACGCTCACTCATATACTTTAAGGTATATTCTAATGCAAACTCAGCTCTTGCATGCGCATTTATTCCCATAATAAGTCGCTCTAAAGCAAAATGTTGCATGATGTATGGAAAGCCTTTGTTTTCCTCTCCCATTAAATTAGAGGCAGGAATGACCACATTATCAAAAGCAATTTCTCCAGTATCTGATGCTCTCCATCCCAGCTTATCTAATTTTGTCGCTGAAATTCCAGGTGTATCTCTATCCATTATAAAGATGCTGATACCTTTGTTTCCAAGTTCAGGATTTGTTTTTGCAGCAACTACGAGATAGTCGCTATACACACCATTGGTAATAAATGTTTTAGAACCATTAATGACATAAGTGTCGTCTTTTTTAACAGCTGTGGTTCTCATACCAGCCACATCACTTCCGCCGAATGGCTCAGTAATACAGAGACAACCTATTTTTTCACCTGTAATACTAGGAGTTAAATATTTTTGCTTTATGGCATGATCTCCCTCTTTATTAACGTGCGTCATCGCTAAATAAGCATGAGCCCATATTGCAGCTGCAAATCCACCAGAATTTATTTTTTGCAATTCTTCCAAAAGAATAACAGTATAGAATAAATCTAAGTCCATACCTCCATATTCTTCAGGATATGCAATTCCAAAGAATCCCATTTCACCAAATTTCTCCCAGATAAAACGTTCAATATGTCCTGTTTCTTCCCATTTTTCAATGTGAGGAACCACTTCTTTTTGTAAAAAATCTTTTAAACTTTGTCTAAATAACTCATGTTCTTCGGTGAAGTACCTATTATTCATAATGCAATTTTTATAATTTCTAATTAAGCATTTCGACTGCGCTCCATGTGACAGTCTGCTTTCATTTTACCATACTAAGGATTTGTTTCAATCCAAGGTCAAATATAACTTAATTATCTCAATTTTTTTGACAGGAAAGTCTTTTACTTTTGTTAATTCATCGAAAGATTTAAAGCCTTCTCTCAATGTTCTTTCTTCGATAATGTGATGCGCAATTTCATAATCGATATGCTGAATGGTTACTAATTCTTCGATGGTTGCCGTATTCAAATTTAACTTTACAATTGGCTTTGCATTTTTAACCGTAAATTCATTTAGAGTACGTTCAATCACTTCTCGTGATAAACCATAGACATCCTGAAGCTGAACATCTGCAATGAATTGTCCGCCTAACTTTGTTCGGTACGTAACGATCCGTTCTGATAATTTTTCGCCAATGCCATTCACTTTTCTGAGTTGCTCAGCAGTTGCTGTATTCAAATTCAGTTTTTGATTGAATGTTTTTGGTGTCGAGGTTTTTGAATAGGAATAATTAAATTTTGGTTTTGGATTTGTAACCCATTCCGGGAATTTAAAATATGGAGAAATTTGAGTTAGTAATGAATCTGACACCTGGGTAACAAGCTGAAAGTCTTTTGCGGAATTTATCCATTTATCTTGTTTTCTGAACGTGAGTAATCTATCGATTTCCTCAGAACTCATACCGAGTGTATAGCCTTTGTAATCTGTTATAAAATTTGGATTGAAGGGATAGATTTTCGGTTTATTATCTTGAACTTTTAATCGTATAAGAGAATCTACTTCGGCTTGAAATATGGCGAGATCATTTTGATTGACCTGAGTGTCTTCCGAAGAAAAGTCAACAAAAAAATAAACGCTTTGAAGGATAAGAATGAGAAGTAATAGCACAAAAATCCCACTTCGTTGTTGTTTTGTAAACGTGAAGTGGGATTTAATATGTTTCATAGTATATCTTATAAATGTTCGTTTAAATCTTCGGCACCTTCTTCGATAGCATCATCTTTGACAGCTATCGCTTTATAGTATCTATTCAATTCTTTTTTAATGATAGGAGATAATAAAATCACACCTATGATATTTGGTACCACCATTGCAAAAATCATGGCATCTGAGAAATTAATAACAGCACCAAGACTTATAGAAGCTCCAACGACTACAAATAATAAGAATAAAATTTTATAAACCAAGTCTGATGTTTTTCCTTTACCGAAAAGAAACACCCAACCTTGCATCCCATAATACGACCATGAAATCATAGTTGAGAATGCAAACAGGATTACAGCAATAGTTAAAACTACAGAGAAATGAGGTATGACTGAATCAAAAGCCTGTGCAGTAATTTCAACACCTTCAGTAATTTCAACGCCATATTCCATAAAAGAACCATCAAAGTTTGTAATTACAATAACTAAAGCTGTCATTGTACAAATCACAACGGTATCTACAAAAGGTTCTAAAAGTGCAACAATTCCTTCACTGGCAGGATATTTTGTTCGTACTGCTGAGTGCGCAATTGCAGCTGAACCAACACCAGCTTCGTTAGAGAAAGCACCTCGACGAATTCCCTGAATCATAACACCAACTAATCCACCAGCAATTCCTAATCCTGAGAATGCACCTTCATAAATTAAAGCAAAGGCATCATCAATAAGCGTAAAATTTGCTCCTAATATGATTAGTGCAGCTAACACATAGATTCCAGCCATAAAAGGCACTACTTTTTCGGTAACTTTTGCTATTCTTTTGATTCCTCCTATAATTACGATAGCAACTAAAATTGCCATAACAATTCCGAAATAAAGACCTGCATTCCCTCCTTCTAATTCAAAAAGTTTTACAAATTGAGCAGCAGCCTGATTCGCCTGAAACATGTTTCCACCACCAAATGATCCACCAATGACAAAAATAGCAAACAGGACTGCAAGGACTTTACCAAATCCTCCCATTCCTTTAGATTTCAATCCTTTTGTAAGGTAATACATTGGTCCGCCATAAACGGTTCCATCTTCTCCAACATCTCTATATTTTACACCGAGTGTACATTCAGCAAATTTAGATGCCATTCCTAATAAACCTGCAACAATCATCCAAAATGTTGCTCCTGGTCCACCAATAGAGAGTGCCACAGCAACACCAGCAATATTTCCTAATCCTACAGTTGCAGATACAGCAGCAGTTAATGCCTGAAAATGCGACACTTCTCCATCTGCGCCTTCATCTCTTATGGTTTCAATAAGATCTTCTCCTTCGTTAGGCGTACTGTCTCCATATAAAGTATCTGCATTTGATTTAGTATCGTCTAAATTAACATTGGTTGCAATACCATCATCTCCATAAAGCTTATCTGCTCCATGCTTTTCGATGTCTTCATATTGACCTCTGACAACTTTGATTGCTGTTCTAAATCCTGTAACATTTATAAATTTAAAATAGATTGTAAAATATAATGCACCTCCAATTAATACGATAAGCACCCACGGAATTTTATACGTTTCAGAAAATGGAATTTCATAAAAAATTGCATCCACAAACCAACCTGTATATTTGGTAAAAACAGCATCAATTTTTTCTGAAGTTGTTTCTTGGGCAAATGTTAAAACTGGTAATATAAGTGCTAAAAATGATAGAAGACGTTTCTTCATATTGAGGTTATTTAAATTAGTTAGTTTTTATAAGGGTTACAAGATGCTAAAAAAAAATGATTTTATAAAGCATCCCTTGTTAAAATGAAACGTATTCTATTTGATGTCGTACAAGGAGTTTAGTTTTTGAATTTGCTCCGGACGTCCTAAAACAATGATCTTAGAACCTCCTATTAATTGGGTATCAGCTTCCGGATTGACTATATACTCGCCTTTACCATCTTTAAAACCAATAACTGTACAACCTGTTTTTCGTCTAAGATCTAAATCTTTTATCGTTTTTAATTCGTTTGTATCATAAAGTTTATCAACAAGAACCTCTTCAATATTAATATTACGTTGACCAACAATTCCTAGGTTATCTATAAATTCAATTAAATCTGGGATTACAACTAAAGATGCCATGTGGTCACCTCCAATTCTATCTGGTAAAATCACGTTATTTGCTCCGGCTAATTTCAATTTATGGTAAGAAGTTTCCTGAGATGCTCGACTAATAATATTCATTTGTTTGTTGATCTGTCTTGCAGAAAGGACAACAAATAAATTATCGGCATCATTAGGCAATGCTGAAATTAATGTGCTTGCGCGCTCGACTCCAGCTTGTATTAACGTATCATCTTCATTCGCATTTCCAAATACGAAAGGAAGGTCATCTTCGTGATGCTTTTCAATCACCTCTTTGTCCTTTTCAATAATTACAAAAGGTTTGTTATAAGTATTGAGTTTTTTTGCTGCCTGCTTTCCATTTCTTCCATATCCACAAATAATAATGTGATTATTAAAATTATCGATTTTCTTTTGCATCTCTTTTTGTTTTAATTCTTCTAAATCATTTTTGCTCAATATATATTCAGTGATTACAGTAATGGCATAACCTAAGATAATAACACTTGCTAAAATTAAAAAAATGGTAAATATTTTTGCATTATCATCTAGTGGTTGAACTTCTCCAAAACCGACAGTGGTAATAGTGATAACTGTCATATAAACAGAATCAACCCATGAGTAATTAGACATCACTTTAAACCCAATAATACCAATTGCCAAAATTAACGTCAGCAAAAAAACTGCAGTGTAAATTTTGGTTCTGAAAAATTTAATTAATGGATTCATAGGTTATAAATCAAAAACTGAAGAACGTTTAGTGTAAACAATATCTTTTATTCTTATCCAAAATGCAAAAAACAGATACAAGGCAAAGCCAAAACCTAAGGTCACAAAGGTGAGATACATAAATGAGGTTCTTACAACTTTAGCTCTAATTCCCAAGCGATCTGCAATTCGCTGACACACGTAATAGCCTCTTTTTTGAAAATAGTATAGCATTTGGTAGAAAAATTTCATGTATTTAAAACTTTTAAAGGCTCATTTTATAGTGCAATTTAGTCTTTAGTTTAAAACATTAAAAGTTTATTTGTTTAAAAGTGAATGTCCAATGGCACATTTTAAACATTGATGCTTGTTACAATAGTCCGTTTTTAATTGCACAAGTGCCTGAGACTCTAATGCAGATTTACAACTATATTTAAGTGTATTAAACCCCTTTACAATTGAATTGCTTTCCGGATTTATTGCGCTAACTAATTCTAAAAGTTGCTCATTTACAGGTTTTCCTTTATGTTTCGCATAACTAAATTTTAGTGGAATTATCGTATTGATTACAAGCAAATCTATAAATGATG
>JAAEZL010000123.1:7995-8656 GCA_018222875.1 Algicola sp. | reverse complement strand
ATTATTAAATTAAAGAAAACTAATTAATAAAGTCCAACTGCCAACAACGTATAAGGTTCATTGCTACTTCTCTTTTCCATCGGAAAAATAATTACAAATAACTTTAGTATATTTACTCAAGAAACAATTCGTCAAGTTCAGTCTTGCGTTTTTTTCCAAACGGAATTTTCGCCAAAAAAGGCTCATCCTTGCTTAAAAACGCAAGACTGAAATTCCGCAACAAACCTTATACAAACTCGTTGGCATTAATTTGAAAAAAGACAAACTATGACTAAAAAAGACCTTGAAAAAGAAATCAAATACTTATCAGATGACTTTCCAAAATTTAAGAAACTTAAAGAAGAAGATCTTTTTTCACTTGTTTGTTTAAAATATTTTTACTTCCAAGAAAACTTTACATATACGCATTTCAAAGATTCTTTTGTTGACGGAAAAAGCGATGGAGGAATTGATTTGGTTGTTGTAAATGATTTAGATAGTTATTCAACTACATTATCTTTAATTCAATGTAAATACGTTTCAAAAATTTCCAACAAACAAGATATAATTGACATTTTCACTAAAATCAAACAAACTTATGATGATTTTAATATCAACAAAACTGCTCAATATAATTCCCGATTAAAACGAATTTTAAAGGATAAATTAGATTATATAGATG
>JAAEZL010000123.1:0-7985 GCA_018222875.1 Algicola sp. | reverse complement strand
GATGATATGGATAATATAATTGAGTTTGTATTATTTATTAGTGTAGATACTGATGAAAAAAGAAAAAAAGAAATCAAAGAAAGTATCGAACAAGTTAATTCGTTAAATGATTACATTATTACAATTAATTATTTAGATGATATTTTAGATCAAATACAAAGTGTAAATGATCCAAAAAGATTTGTAGAAGAAGGGAAAATTGAGATAAATAAACAGGATGGGATCTTAAAATATGGAGAAAATGGAATTTTAGTTAATATTTCAGCAAATTCACTTAAGGATTTATACGATAGATATAGAGACAAAGGTTTATTTGAACAAAATTTCAGGTATTACATTAGAAATAAAAAAATTGACACCAATATTAGAGAGTCATTAAAGAAAAAGAGAAAAAATTTCTGGTTTTTAAATAATGGAATTATTATAAGTTGTAAGGATTTCAGAGAAGATGGTGATAATATAAAGTTATGGGACTTTTCAGTTGTTAATGGTTGCCAAACAACTACATTAATTGGAGAATATAAAGGTAAAAATGAAAATGATGATTTTCTATTACCTTGTAAGATAGTTAAATCCGAATCTAAAAATGAAACTGCAATTTCAAGATTTATGTCAGAAATAGCAGAAGCGTCAAATTCACAAAAACCAATTTCTGATAGAGATTTAAAGGCTAACAGACCAGAACAACGAAATCTTCAAAAAATGCTAAAGGATGAAGAACCATTCATTTATTTAGAGATAAAGAGAGGTGAAAAAGTCAAAAGAGGAATTGAAAACTGGCAAAAAATTAAAAATGATGAATTAGGCCAATTTATTTTGTCGTTAAACCTACAACAACCAGGAACTGCAAGAAGTGGTAAACGTAAAATATTTTCTTCTGATAGAACTTATAGATCAGTATTTTTAAGAAATCACAACAAAAACAACATACTCGACTTACTAAAAATAAGAGATTATTACAATAGTTATGTTGACAGACAATTAAAAGCAGATAAGTTTGTTGATCTTGAGCAAGAAAGTGTTGCAAGAAATGGTAAATTTATTGTATCAGCTTTAATAGGTTTGTTTATAAAAAACAAAAGAAATCTCATTTCATTTAATGGTTACTCTAAAAATGAAAATTGGGCAATTGAACTTCAAGAAGATAATTTAGAAGATCATCTTTTTTCACAAAATTATATAAAAGATGATTTTGAACTAAAACTTAATGGTTTATTCCAATTAATTATTATGGAATTGTCCAATCTTTATAAAATGAGAGAGAAGGAAGAAAAGAATGTTTCTAACTTTTTTAAAACAGATAACAAATATCAAAACATTATAATAAAACATTTTATCGATAGTATTTTTAATAATGAATATCGAATGAAAGAAGTGAATGATTATCTTGAAATTTTTGAATAAAAACTAATGCCAACAACGTGTAAGCGCAATAACTACTGAATTCCCTATCGGAAATTCATCCGTTTTATTTAACTTAGTTGCGTCAACGGAAAAATACTAACGTCTTTTCCCATTACTGACGCTTACACAAACTCGTTGTAGCCAATTAAAAAAGACCAACATAATGAGAAATCTAATTACATTATTTATTATAATTTTCACTTCATTAGCTGTTAATGGACAAGCTGATGAAATAGAATTTATAAGCGAAGGGAAAAAACTAAACACATATTTCTACAAAGGAGTTGGGACAGAAAGCAAGCCAACATTACTCTGGCTTCACGGAAATCCTGGTAGTAAGGAAAATGGAACATCGGAATTTGCCACTCAACTAACTAAAAATGGAATTAATGTATTAAGATTTAATTACCAAGGTCTTTGGGGAAACGAAGGCGAGTTTAGCCTTGGAAATGCATTAAATGACTTGTCTAACGCAATGGATTTATTGACTTCCGAAAAAATGCGGATTAAATACAAAATTGATACTACACAAATATACGTTGGCGGTAATAGTTTTGGTTCATCTACTGCATTGGTTGGTGCAATGTACGATGACCGAATAAATAAAATAATTGGAGTTTCACTATGTGACCACAGTTATTTTGGTAGAGAATTTATGAATCCTAATTCTGAAATTCGAAAATTTCTTGACGATGCAACCGATGCCCTATTTTTACCTAATGGAATTATAAAACAAAATAAGGAAATTTTTATCAACGATTTGACAGACAATAATTATAAATATGATTTTGTCGCACAGGCTGATAAATTTAAAGATAAACAGTTATACCTTTTTACTGGTATTGATGATAGTGTTTGCCCAATTGAGACACACTTATTACCGTTCTACCGAAAATTAAAAAAACTTGACCAAAAAAATATTGAAGTAACTATAGAAAATTGTGACCACGGATTGAAGTGCGAAACGCCCACAACATTTGCAGAAGTTTTGACTAAATTTATTAAGAAATAACTGGCTACAACAATGGCTATAAGTAATTGCTTGTTCTCGCCTACTTCTGAAAATCCTTACGGATTTTCAGTTCAGTTTGTACTTGCAAGTTTAAGTGCTAAACCACGCAACTACTCATAGCCGAGACCGTTACCCACAAGCTGAAAACCAGCCTCACATTTTAGCACTTTTGGTTTTTGCCGACACACAAATCCAACGCTCTAAAAACCAAAAGAGCTAAAATTTCCCAACGCTTGAGAATATTGTATTTAAGTATTTGCTTAAATAAGAAATAACCGTAACTTTGTTTTATGGAAAATAATTCTTGCATAAGACAACAAGCCGATATTGAACAAATAAATCGTTGCAAAGACACAGTTTCGGAATTAAGCGAATCGTTCGACTATTTGGCGAACGGACTTTCATTAGTCGGAAATAGCGTTCGACTGAAAATACTTTACCTACTCTTTGAGGAAAAAAGACTTTGCGTTTGTGATTTAAGCGATATTCTTGGAATGAACATTTCTGCAATCTCTCAACATTTGAGAAAAATGAAAGACCGAAATTTAATAGAAACGGAAAGAGAAGCTCAAACAATATTTTACTCATTGACAGCTGAATACGAAAAAATGTTAAATCCGTTCTTTGAGATACTTGATAAAAACAAAATTTTGGAAACGACATGAAAAGTGAAAACAAATTAATTGGTGCAGGTTTGTTAACCGCAATTACAGCTTCATTATGTTGTATTACACCAGTTTTGGCTCTAATCGCAGGAACGAGCGGAATTGCTTCAACATTTTCTTGGATAGAACCTTTCAGACCTTATTTAATCGGACTTACAATTTTAGTTCTTGGTTTTGCTTGGTATCAAAAACTAAAACCTCAAAAAGAAATTGACTGCGAATGTGAAACGGACGAGAAACCAAAATTTATACAATCAAAGAAATTTTTAGGAATTGTAACTGTATTTGCAATTGTGATGTTGGCTTTCCCATACTATTCAGGAATTTTTTATCCAAATACAGAAAAGCAAGTAATCGTAGTTGACAAATCGGACATTAAAACAACGGAATTTAAAATCAGCGGAATGACTTGTGCGAGTTGCGAAGAACATGTCAATCACGAAGTAAATAAACTCAATGGAATTGTAAACTCAAAAGCGTCTTACGAAAATGGAAACGCAATCATTGAATTTGATAGGACCAAAACCAGTGAAACGGAAATTGAGAAAGCAATTAATTCAACGGGTTATAAAGTAACCGACAAAAAATAAAATTAATGGAAACTATATTAAAGTCTGAAATCACTTGTCCAAACTGCGGACATAAAAAAGTGGAAGATATGCCAACAAACGCTTGTCAATTTTTCTACGAATGCGAAAATTGTAAAAAGGTTTTAAAGCCAAAAGAGGGAGATTGTTGTGTTTATTGTTCTTATGGAACAGTAGCTTGTCCACCAATTCAAGAAAATAAAAGTTGTTGTTAAAAAGCCAACGCTGAAAGCCATAAACATTTGCAATTCGCTTCAGCCGAAACACAAGCCAAAAATTGCAAAAGAGTATGTCTTTGCCAACGCTGAAAACCAAGCTGAACGGAATAAAGCCAGTGGGTAACAACGTATATAAAAAATAGCGGTTTAGGTGCTAAATCGAAATGGATTTTATAAATTTAAGGTCTGTGTTTAACCGAAAAGTTCGTGCAAAAAATCCGCTACTTTTCATATACAAGACCGTTGCCACACATTTGAAATGAACATATTTACAGACAATAAAATTTACCCAAACGAGGAAATTCCAGTAAAGAAACACTTCTCGGAATTTTATGATTCTGTATTTATAGCATTCTTACCATTTTTCAGAATTCAAAACGAAACTAAATCGAATTCTTTCAAATCATCTAAACAGATTTCAGTAGAACAAGCGAAAGCGGAAATGAAAGAATTAGAGCCTCTCAAACTTGAAAATGTTGAGATATTTACCTCAAACAAAGATTATCCAAAAGACAAAGAAGTTTATGAAAATGGAATTTTAGTCAAGTGGGAAGAAATTATTTCTGACACAAAACTTTCGAGCAACATAGAATTAAATAGAGCATTAAAAACCTCTATTGGTTCTTATAAAAAGAAACTTGAAAGACAGGATTTACTAAAAACATTAGACGATTATACTGATTTACAAAAAATTTGGCATCCGACAGAAGGAAGTTTTGGTGTATTTGCAAAAAAAGGAATTTATCAAACATTCAAAAATTTCAACAAAGACAAAATAATTGTAATTGATGAATTCTTTGAGAAAGAAACCGAACTTGATTTAACTGTACTAAATGAAATTGAGTTTATAGAAAAAATAGATTTTAAAGACTATTATATTTATTCAAGTGACAAAGAAATACTTTTCACGATTGATTGGGATAGTTATTTCTATTTAATAGCAGTCGATAAATACAAAATTGAATACATAAAAAATCACTTTGAAGGATTTGTTGCAGACGAAAAAACCACTCATTTGTGGGATTGGAAAGAAGGAGAAATAAATAGTATTTTAAATCCTAAAAAAGTAAAAGAAAAAAGACCTTGGTGGAAAAGAATAATGGAATAAAAACGTGTGGCAACAACGTATATAGCTCATAGCTAATTAGTTGCTTAATCGAAGTTAAGGCATATTTACAAGTCCGCCAAATTTTTTAATTTGGCTTATTGAAAAGAAAAGGTAATAAGAAAATTAAAAAATTCGGCTCGTGCTTAATCCGAAAATAATTTAATAATTTGCACGCTACGAGCCATATACAGAGACGTTGGCAACAAGCTTGAAAAAATACCTATTAGAGGGTATTTTAATAATAAGTTCTTGATTGTATATTGAAGTATTATAACCTACAACGAAGCGTTTTGTCAATTATAATTTGAATAACGCTTTGTTTATAGAAATTTTTTTCAGAAAATAAAACAAAAGATAATTATTATGAAACTTAAATACATTGCGTTATTTTCACTCCTTTTTTTAAGTATTACTTCAAATTCTCAAAATAGTGGTAAAGACGGTTATGAAGCATACTACAAGTTAGATGAACTTACTCGTAAATACAATGATTATATGAATAATCAACCAACCAGTATTTACATTAATTGTGACGATGAAAATAGTATTCAAAAGGGAATTTCGAACCGTAATGATAAAATTCGGTATATGAGCACACCATCCATAATTTCACTTTGCCAAGAAATTTCAGAACTAAAAAATTCTATTAATCCCAATGATGTAAATCCCTGTGATGGTCGAACTGGACAAATTGAAAGTATAAAAGAAGAAATAAATAAGGCAAGGTCTTGTTTAGACAGACTTAAAAATGAAACTAATAATACTACTTCTTATAAATCAAGCAGTATCGAAACAACCTCCAACAATCAAAATAATAATACCTATAATGACCAATCAGAATCGATTTATCAAATAAGACGACGGCAAGCCCAGCAATATCAAAATGCAAGAGATGCTCAAATCCAAAGACAAGTAGAGGCAAACCAACGACAATACCAGCAAACAATGGATAACAATGCACGAGCAAAAAACTATATAAACAGTATTTTTAACAACACCAATAGTAATAGTAGTATTACCAGATATGTAGATAACTCCTTGGTATCTAAAAATTATAATTCTACTGGATATGATGATAGTCCAAAATATGTTGAAAATCCAAGTGAAGAAGCAAAAAGGCGGTATGCTAATTTAAAAATACATTTAGGACTTGCATTAACAATGCATCGTTATAAAGATTTTAGGGAAAAAGTTAAGAAAATAAAACAGGAAAAATATTTTAGTACTTTAAATACTTCCGAAAAAAAGACCCTAAGACTATATGAAGCAATAGCAAATATTGGAGATCCAGATTTTATAGATTCTACGCTCTTAAAGATAGAATTTAATGTATATGAAGAATCTAACTATTTAGTAGATAAAGACACTAAAAGAAACCTTGGGTTATTGGCAGAAAGAATATACCAACGTGGATATAACGCTAACACAAATAAAGACTATAATTTAGCTGCTGTAGAATTCCAAAAAGTAGCTACACTAGTTAATGCACCTTATTTTTTAACATTTTCTGCGATAGCTTATCAAGATGCAAATAATTTTAACAAGAGTATAGATATTTTTCAACAGCTAATTAAGTTAGATAAAGACCTTTCTTTTACATTTTATTACCTCGAGGATCGAAAGAGCGGAAATGAAGAAGGTTACTTTGATAAAGAGACCTTCCAATCCGATTTCCAGCAAAAAAATTATATAAATCCTCGGCAAAAAAATGAGGTGATAACCCAAGAACAGTTACTTAATAAACTTATAGAGATATATTATAATATCGGTGAAACCGAAAAGGCAAAAAATCTCCTAGAAAATAGTATTAAATCCGTACCTAAAGACTTCGAAGCATTATTCAATTTAGGCGTAATGAATGCAGAAAGTGGTAACTTCGAAGCAGCTATTGAAAACTATAAAGAAGCTATTGAAATTAACCCGAACTCCTTTAATGTATTACTTAACATTTCAGCAACAATCCTTTCAAAGGAAAATCAAATTGTAAAGCAAATGAATGCATTGGGAAATACAGAAGCAGATGACCTTGAGTATAAGAGGTTAGGTAAGCAAAGAACACAAGTATATAAAGATGCCATTATGTATTTAGAAAAAGCGCACGCGCTACGTCCTAATCATATTGAAATCGTACGAACGTTAATGAATATTTATGAAAATTTATCTATGGATGATAAATTTAAAAAAATGAAAATAAAATTAGCCAAAATAAGAAGTTAATAGACTTAGGAAAGAATTAATGATGAGATAGGCAAAATCAATTTCTCAGACTAAAGTTAGTGGATGAAAAGCCAGTTGCCAACAACGGCTCATCGCAAATAACGGGTAGTTAGGTGAAAATTGTTATTTTAGAGACCAATTATTAGAAGAACTAATCCGACAAATCCTCGTCCTTACTCCCGCAACTTGCGATAGCCGGGACCGTTGGCAGTAAGACAAAAAAAACAATGAAAAGACTGATATTAAAACTGATTTTACTATTTACATTCTCAGTAGGTTACTCTCAAACATCTGATATACCAGAAATCACAAAAAATGATTTAATCGAACTAATCGAGAAACTCAAAAAAGAAGGAAAAATAAACGACAATTCTTTACTAGTCTTGGATGAAGAAATTATTTTGAATGTAAATGAAATACAAGATGATCAAAAATTCTTTGGAGAAATTAGCATTATAAATAAAGGAAACAAAGGAATGACCCAAATTTATGGTGAAAAGGCAATTAATGGAATAATAATGATTCAGTCTCCTCTGAAAACACCTGAAGGAAGTGATATAGAAATATCTCGAGGAACAGTTTTGTTTTTTATTGGTGAGAAAGAGGTTTCAGAAAATGAATTAAAAAAATTAAGTCCAGATTCAATTGAAAATGTTCAAGTGATAAAATCCAAAGAAGAAATTAAAAAACACACAAACAAAGAATGTGATGGAATAGTAATTATTAAATTAAAGAAAACTAATTAATAAAGTCCAACTGCCAACAACGTATAAG
>JAAEZL010000324.1 GCA_018222875.1 Algicola sp. | reverse complement strand
TATTTACACCATTAATGCCATTGTTATCGGTATCTTTTTTCATATTTCTACAACCATTTTATTTGAAACCGGTGATGGTCATAAATTCAACCTTTCTAAACTTATCGCTATAATTTTAGGTGTCGGAATTGCCTATTTTATTTAATTCCTTTCCCTAACCCTTTCCAAAGGAAAGGGAACTTTTACTCTTGTGTATTAATAATAACCTCTTAATTTTGAACAAAATTAATACCCAAGAAATTACAATAGAATATTTCCTTCCCTTTGGGAAGGGTTAAGGATGGGATAATCATGTTTTCAAAAGAAGAATCACGACAATTACGACAAGAGTTTTGGACGAACTTCGGAAAATCATTTCCCAGAAAATGGATTCTATATGATACTAAAACAAAAGGCTTTTCCTTTAAATTTCATTTCGATACAAAATCGGCTCTAGTCGCTTTAGATGTTGAAAGCGATTTAGAAACCCGAATCAATCTCTGGGAAAAACTATTAAGTCTTAAAACAATTTTAAAAGAGGACTATATATCTGAAGCTGTTTTTGAAGAAGAATATTACTTAGAAAACGGAAAAGAAATTTCCAGAATTTATATACCTCTTGACAAAAAGGTATCTATTCATAACAAAAATACCTGGCAAGACGTTATGGTATTCTTCAATACGTACATGGATAAATTTGAAACCTTCTTTAATGATTTTGAAGACATCCTGAAAGATTAAAAAGCCTCCTTAAAAAACATCAATTAGTGTTATTAGTCATTTCGAAGATCCAACCAATAAGGTTTAATAAAACAGATATTTTTCGATACATTTGTGGTGAAAATTCAAACATAGAATTTGGCCTTTTAATTTAAGTACACTGACTTCCGTTTTACGGATTATTTTAAACCCTTTTTGAATGAAAAATACTGCCTTATCAGAAACACACATCGCACTCGGAGCAAAAATGGTTCCTTTCGCTGGATATAATATGCCTGTTCAATATGAAGGTGTCAATATTGAACATGAAACCGTAAGAAACTCAGTCGGTGTTTTTGATGTATCTCATATGGGTGAATTCTTAATTGAAGGTCCGAAAGCTCTAGATTTAATTCAAAAAGTTACCAGTAACGATGCTTCAAAACTTGCTGTAGGCAAAGCGCAATACAGCTGTATTCCTAATGATCAAGGTGGTATTGTGGACGACTTAATTGTCTATAGAATAAAAGAAGAGACGTATCTGTTGGTTGTTAATGCCAGTAATATAGAAAAGGACTGGAATTGGATTTCTTCTAAGAATGATATTGGTGCTGATATGCGTGATTTAAGTGAAGACTACTCGCTTTTAGCCATTCAGGGTCCGAAAGCTGTTGAAGCCATGCAAGCATTATCTAGCCATGATTTATCTGAAATAAACTTCTACAATTTTGTTGTTGGTGACTTTGCTGGTATCGACAACGTTATTATTTCAGCCACTGGTTATACTGGTAGTGGTGGATTTGAAATCTACTGTAAAAATTCTGAAGTGAAACAAGTCTGGGACAAGGTTATGGAAGCTGGAGCTGATTATGGCATCAAACCTATTGGGTTAGCAGCAAGAGACACGCTTCGGTTAGAAATGGGTTATAGTCTTTACGGAAATGACA
>JAAEZL010000323.1 GCA_018222875.1 Algicola sp. | reverse complement strand
TATCAAAGCTAGTAAATGATGTACCACAAACACAACTGAATGATGCTCTACAACTTTTTAAGAATTTCCCATTTCAACACACAGTTACAACAGACTCAATTAGAGAATTTTGGAAACTTTTAATTTATTTGGTAAAAAAACGAGAGAATGATTTAAGAGACTTTGAAAGCAAAGAAGAAAATCAGGATAAAACAGTAAGACAAGTTAAAAAAGAATTTGAGGAAAGCAACCCAATCATACTTGAGAAAATAGGTGAATTGTGGAATAAAATTTTGAATAAAGCTGGATTAGAATTTGATGTTGAAAATGCTAATAATCCAGTCCAATTAAATGATAATTTAAAGGCTTATATCAAATTAACAAGTAATAACCAAAGAATTAATTATGGACAATTAAGTACTGGAATAAGAAACTTCATTTTTAGAGTTGGTCACATTTATTCTCTATATTTCAATAGAGACATTGAAAAAGGTTTTCTTTTACTTGATGAACCTGAGAATAGTCTCTTTCCTGATTTCTTATATGATTTAGTAGAAAATTATTTCAGCTTAACAAAAAATACTCAACTAATAATTGCAACACACAGTCCAATTATTGCAGCTCAGTTTGAGCCATTTGAGAGAATTATTTTAGACTTTGACGATGAAGGCAACGTATACTCTAGAAAAGGAGTAACACCTATTGGAGATGACCCAAATGACTTGTTAATTAAAGACTTTGGAATCAGAAGTCTTCTAGGCAAAGAAGGTATGAAAAAATGGGAACGTTATTTAGAGCTTAAAACTCTTATTGGTAAGGAAAAAGATTCAAAATTAAAAGAAGCATTGATTTCTGAATTTATGGAAATAGGGAATAGTTACAATTTTGGAGAATGAAGTATTTAGCAAAGTATGAAGAGTCTGAAATCTTAACAAAAGGTTTGGACTACAAAGTACAATCTCAAAGACCAGAAATTAAGAAGTTGTTAATTAACGAACAAAAGCAATTTTGTGCATATTCTGAAAGATTCATAAAAAACACGGACAGCGTACATATTGAACATTTCGATGGTAGAATAAAGTCTACCGCAGAAGATAATTACAACAATTGGTATGCTGTTATGGCTTGGTTTAACGAGCATAAACCAAAGAAAATCGATCCCTTTTTACCGTTTTTAGAACCATTGTCAGCCGATTTAAAAGAACGTATAAAATATGAAGACGGAATATATAAAATCAATAGGGAAACTGATGTTGAAGCTGAAAACTTAATTAAATATCTTGGTTTCAATAAACAAGAATTATTTAGCGACAGACAGAAACATATTAAAAGAATAAATGAACTTTTCGAAATGCTAGGTAATGATGTTGATGCGCTTAAAGAACAATTTATTAAACATAAAGATTATTTAAGCTTTGCTACTGCTATTGAAGTAGAATTGAATATAGAATTAGATGACTTAATATTTGAATAAAAACTGCACCTAACAACGTGTATAGCTCATTGCGGCTGAATTCCTAATCGGAATTCATTGCAATTTGCTATCTTTAGTTTACGGCGGAAAATCCTCGCGGATTTCCCGCAACGAGCCATACACAAAACCGTTAGCAACAATAGTGCATTACCGAAAATTAAGCTGGTCAGGAAACTTTCTG
>JAAEZL010000122.1:3483-8883 GCA_018222875.1 Algicola sp. | reverse complement strand
CCGAAGACGCCAGCGGCAACCTGATTCGCGCTGAAAGCCGCCTGGTAGCCGCCATAGGTGTGCAGAACATGGCGATCATCGAAACCGACGATGCCGTGGTGGTGGTACCGCGTGAGCGGGCTCAGGATGTGAAGTTCATTGTAAACCAGCTGAAAGCCGCCGGACGCACCGAGCACCATGTGCATGCCCGGGTGCACCGCCCCTGGGGCTCGTACAAGACCATTAACCTGGGGGATCGCCACCAGGTGAAACGCATTACCGTGAAACCCGGCGAAAAGCTCTCGGTACAGATGCACCACCACCGCGCTGAACACTGGGTGGTAGTGAGCGGCACGGCCAACGTCACCATTGGCGAGAACACTCAAATGCTCAGCGAGAACGAGTCGATCTACATTCCCATTGGCACCGTGCATGCCCTGGAAAACCCCGGCAAGATCTCGCTGGAGTTGATTGAGGTGCAGACGGGCAGTTATTTGGGTGAAGATGACATTGTACGGTTTACCGACCGGTATGGGCGAATTTCAAGTTAGATCGCTCGATAAATAGTTTAGGTATGGTAGTTGACGGATACACTTACCAAACTGATTTGATATTCAGTAAAACCATATTTATCGATTACAAACCCTCGTTCACCTGGAGTTCTCGACAAGTGCAGATTAGGCTGGAAGCGAAAAGCGGCTGCGATTTAGCTATTGAGTCAAGGATGAGTTATGAAAAACGCAGTTGATTCTGAGTCAAAATCTATTATAAAAAAAGCTCTGATGCTAGTGCTCGGCAGTGGATTATCTAAAGCTATTGGAATACTGAGTCTGCCTTTGATTGCCAGAATATATACTCCTGCCGAATTTGGGGGATTCTCCTTATATATGGCATTAGTTTTAGTATTGGTGCCTATATTTTCATTAAGGTACACTCATGCGATTCCGTTAACAGAGAGTCTTGAATCGGCACTGAGTGTCTTAATGTTAATTTTGGTTCTCAACCTATGCTTCATGGTACTTTTTTTGGTTCTTATAGTCTTTGGGAAACTATTTGATACGTCATTGAACGTATTTTTCTTTTTACTGGTTCTGGTTGGGGTTTTTTTTGTATCACTAAATGAAGCCTTGAATATGTTTCTAGTAAAGTTGAGAGAATATAAGCCCATTGCGTTAATCCAAGTTCAACTGTCTTTGGTCACTGAATCAGTAAAAGTGTTTTTTGGATTGTTTACTGCGGTGAATACTGGATTAATTTTTGGGCATATAGCAGGGTATGGATTTGCACTCTTTCGATACAAAGGATACGTTAATATAACACTACCTAGTATTATTTTAAGCTTAAAATTCTTTAACTTAAAAGCTAGTTTTTTAAGGTATAAGTCGTTCCCTGTATGGCGAGCACCTTCACAGTTAATGCAGGTTGCTGCCATTCAAGCTCCTATAATTCTGACAAGTATTCATTATGCTGATGGGTTGGTGGGCCAGGTAGGATTATCTATAACATTGTTAAGTCTCCCTTTCATACTGATTGGGCAATCTATAAGCAAGCTCTTTTATGGCGAAATCGCAAATAAGCACGAAATTGATAATCAAGAGTTAAAGAAAGTTGTTATTAGATTAGCGAAAAAAATCGTCTTTTTCTCAGTGATCATTCCATTGATTCTAGTTCTATTTTCAGAAGAACTATTTAGCTTTTTCTTAGGCGATGACTGGCTGATAGCGGCCAAGATAACCACGATCCTGTCCTTTTATATACCTATGCAGCTTGCATCATCTCCATTCGTTGAGATTTTTAATTTTTACGGCGGACAAAAAATTCATTTTAAACTGAGTCTTATAAGGCTTATTGTTGTATTGTTCTCATTTGAATTAGGCGTTGTATTTTTTGAAAATATCGAACAAGTGATATTTATGTACTCTATTGGATTGCTTATATTCTATATGTATTTGTTAGCCAATATAATTAAAGTGGTTGACCAAGGAGAAATTCGTGAAAAGTAAGAAAGTGTTAATTTGGGGGTTTTACAATCAAGGAAATATTGGTGATGATATAATGGCCTTGATTGTAGCTAGAATGATAGAAGAACTAGGATATAAGCCTGCTATTTTTAGTGAAAATAATAGGTTTAAAGAATTTGGTGTTGATGTTGCATCGAGTTTTGATTCATTAGATATTGACTTTATTGTAATGGGTGGAGGCGCATTCTTAAAGTCACCAAAAAGCTCCACTTCATCAATAGAAAAATCAATAGCAGATTTTGCAGACTATGTTGAAAAATATAGCGTTCCGGTTGTGGCTTTGTCAATTGGAAGTGATGGTATAAATTCAACTGATGAAATGTCAGAGCCTCGGCGGAGAATAGTTTCGTCAAAGCATTTTCGCGGGGCGAGCTTAAGATTACGCAGTGATATCGGGTTATCTTTAAATGGGTATGTGGCTTTTAATCCAGATATGGTCTTACTTAGTAAGCTATACTTTAAAAAATTGGGTTTTGATTGGAACGAGAGTTCAAACAATTTCTTAATTAATGTATCAAGAAGGTCATTGTTCTCAGCTGTGTTTGCTTACTTTGTTGACATTGGCAAACCCAAGAAAGTTTTCCTTGCACACTCAGGTAACAAACCAGTTGGAGGTGAATTGATCTTGCCTGGCTTACCAATAATTAGGTCCGATTCATTGGTTAAAGGGGTTGAAGCTTTGTCTTCAACAAAAAAGATACTGTCCTCTAAATTACATCCTGGAATCATTTCACTATCATTTGGAAAGATATTTATATCAACGCGCCCAAGACCCAAAACCAAGAATTTTCTTTCAGAATATAGTGAGAATGGTATGGTCACTTTGCAAAAAAAGTCATTTGGTATGGTAGAAGTCCATTCCTTACTGGATTTCGAGTGGCAAGAGAATATATGGGAATCCTATATAAATTTCTTGGAAAAAATCATTGTCAGTGATTGATATTGGTGGGTTGTAAATGACAATTGTCGACCTTGGTTTTATGACGCTGATTGGAATGCTAGGCACATTGCTGTGTATTTTTAGAAAAAACGAGGTGTATGCTGTATTAATTGCGGTACCTTTATTTCATTCTGCATATTTCTTTTTTAGTACACAAGTATTTAGCTTTGGCCTATTTCTTCCTTATGACTATTTTCAAGAGGAAGCTTCATTAGAATACTTTTATATATGCTTGGCAATTGCATTGCATTGTATTCTTGTCGTCTTGGCTCTTGAGCTTTCAAGGTATTTGTTGCCCTTAAAGCAAAACGAGTCAACTGGTAAACTTAAATTTTCTCTTAAGGTAAATTCAAATATATTGTTTTTTGTAAGCCTGTTGCCAGTAGTTTTCATGTTATTGTCCTTTGATGTATCTTTACTGATAGATAGGGATACCTATTCATTTGAAGCTGCCCAACATGGATGGATGCGTTTTGCAGACCTATTTCTTCTTATTTCTTGCTTTTTGATTCCTCTCATAAATAACCGAGTTCTTAAATACACGGCTTTATTTTTGAATATTGCTTTCTTTTCAATGTTAGGATCGCGATCTTCAGTGTTGTTAATTTGGAGCTATGTCTTTGTCGATAGAATTATACTAGGTAAAGACCGACTTTTTTTTCAGGTTATGGTTGGACTTTTAGGAGTGTACTGGCTCGCAATTATTCTTTCATTAAGACCAGGCAACGAAGGAGGCGCCTTGTCTATTATTAACAAAGTATTGGAGTTTAATATTGGAGAAGTGATGCGATATATATCCTTTGGGCTAAATTACATGATTAATTACTCCATAGTAATTAATCAGAAAATGTTAGCCGAGGGAGTTGTTAGTGTTCCTTTTTATATATATTCTATATTGCCTATTCCTTCATCTTTGTATGATATGACAGAAGCATTTGATGCTTTTTCTAGATTTAGAAAAAATGTTCCTTATCCTGGTTTTCTATATTCTATAAAAGCTATAAGTGCGTCTGGCTATTTTATGTTGGTCTTTCTTCTAACGCTAGCATTAGGAGTGCTGAGACAGGTAGTATCCACTAGACGTGATATTTTAGAAAAAGTACTACTTGCTGCGATGATTATCTTGCCATTCTTGTTGTCCTTACAATATAACCTCAGGACTACAACTAGAATACTATATGTTCTTGTGTTGCTATATTTTGTTATTTCACTTGCTAGAAGATTCATTTTAAGGGTAAAGAGTTGAAAGTACTGTTTATTACAAAAACTTTTATCAAAGGTGGTGCGGCAACAGGTGCTAGTAATTTAGCTCTAGCCTTAGAAGCTCATGGCTTTAATGTTGTTCGTGTAGGGGCATACGAATGTAAATCATCGATTACCACCAAATTTTTTCGTAGTATAGAGAGAGTTCTAGAGCATATCTTTCTTGGACCTAATTATCATTTTCTGAAATTATGGCCTAGTACTATCAATGTAAAAAAATTGGTAGCCAAGCATAAGCCTGATATCCTTCAACTAGGTGATGTTTCTGGAAATGTCATTTCATTTAGTGAGCTGAAATACATAGATATACCAATAGTACATAGGCTAAGTGATACTTGGCCGTATCTCGGGGCTGGACATTATACTGAGGGTGGAGGTTTATACAAAAAAAATATTAATAAACTCGCAAATATGATTCTGAAGCAATCAGTGCCTTTTGCAATTACGAAAAAGATCAATGTTGTTGCACCTTCAGCTTGGTTGCTTGATACAATGACCAAATCGACTGCGAGTAAATTTAATTCTTTATCATTTATTAGAAACTGCACACCCATTCAAAATGATGGATTTCTGAACTCTGGTCTTAAGGACACTAAAAAGGTGTCTTTTGGCTTTATCAGCGCAGACTTGTATGATCCAAGGAAAGGGCTGTTTAATTTAGTTAAACCCTTAGAGGAACTTGCTAATTTTGGATATTCAGTAGACTTGAATTTATATGGAAGTGGTCAAGAAAAACAAATTACAAAATGTGATGGAGTAAATATTATCTATCACGGAAGTTATAAAAAGAGTGAAGCTAATAAGGTATATGGCACCTTCGATGTATTATTGTGTCCTTCAGTTCAAGATAATTCACCTAACGTACTAACAGAAGCCCTTTCGTTCTCAACCCCTGTAATAGGTAATAGAAATACAGGGATTGAGTCATATGTGATGAGTGCTTTTGGTGGAATCGTAGATTTCTCAACGATGACCAGTCAAGACCTTCAAGAGTTCGTTGAGCTAGTCCATAAAATCCAATCTAACTATAGTGAATACTCAAGAAATGCATTTGAATTTGTTTGCAAATGTCTTTCGCCAGAAGCAATTGGGAATTCTTATGGTGAGCTGTATAAAAAATTGTCAGTATCAAATGTAGGAGTAATATTATGAAGAAGGCCCTAATTACAGGAATAACTGGACAGGATGGCTCATACT
>JAAEZL010000122.1:0-3473 GCA_018222875.1 Algicola sp. | reverse complement strand
CTCATACTTAGCCGAATTGTTATTGGAAAAAGGCTATGAGGTACATGGGATAAAACGACGTGCTTCACTTTTTAATACAGAAAGAGTTGACCATATTTATCAAGATCCTCACGTGGAAAACCAGAGGTTTAAGCTTCATTATGGAGATCTTACAGATTCTTCTAATTTGACAAGAATACTACAAGAGGTTCAACCGGATGAGGTGTACAATTTGGGAGCGCAATCACATGTTGCGGTTTCATTTGAGTCGCCAGAGTACACTGCAGATGTGGATGCAATGGGAACTTTAAGGTTACTAGAAGCAATAAGACTTCTTGGCTTAGAAAAGAGAACACGGTTTTATCAAGCCTCAACATCCGAATTGTATGGGCTAGTACAGGAGAGCCCACAAAAAGAAACGACTCCATTTTACCCCCGTTCACCTTACGCTGTTGCTAAGTTGTATGCATATTGGATTACAGTAAATTACCGAGAATCATACGGACTCTATGCTTGTAACGGTATTTTGTTTAATCACGAATCCCCTCGGCGCGGTGAAACATTCGTAACACGAAAAATAACCCGTGGATTGGCAAATATTGCGCTAGGCGTTGAAAAGTGCCTTTATATGGGAAATATGGATGCATTAAGAGATTGGGGGCATGCGAAAGACTATGTAAGAATGCAATGGATGATGTTACAGCAAAGTATTGCTGAGGACTTTGTAATAGCAACAGGGATGCAAATTTCCGTTCGCGATTTTATTCGAATGGCTGCGAAAGAACTCGGGCTCGAGCTTGAGTTTAAAGGCAGTGGAGTTGAAGAAATAGCCATAGTTAAGACAATTGCAAGTGATATGACTCCAGGTGTTAGTATTGGAGACGTAATAGTGCGTGTTGACCCTAGATATTTTAGACCTGCCGAGGTTGAGACATTATTGGGGGATCCATCTTATTCGAAACAAAAATTAGGATGGGAGCCAGAGATAACAGTCGAAGAAATGTGTGCAGAGATGGTGAATGCTGATTTGGAAAAAGCTAAACAACATGCCTTGTTGAAGACACATGGCTTTGATGTAGCTATCTCAAAAGAATAAGTGAACTTTTAGGAGAATGGCAGTGACAAGAATATATGTTTCTGGACACCGCGGTATGGTGGGGTCAGCTATTTGCCGCCAATTAGAAAAAATAGACGGAGTTGAAGTTATAACTCGTACACACTCGGAGCTAGACTTAACTTGTCAAGCTGAAGTAGAAAAGTTCTTTTTGGATGAACGGCCAGATCAAGTTTATCTTGCTGCTGCGAAGGTTGGTGGTATTGAAGCAAATAATAACTATCCAGCTGATTTTATATTTGAAAATCTTATGATTCAGATCAATGTGATCAATTCAGCCCATAAATATGGAACTCAGAAATTGCTTTTTCTTGGGTCGTCTTGTATATATCCAAGAAATGCAAAGCAACCGATACAAGAGAGTTCTCTATTAACTGGTATTCTAGAGCCTACTAATGAGCCTTATGCAGTCGCCAAAATTGCTGGTATTAAGATGTGTGAAAGCTATAACCGGCAGTTTGGTCGAGATTATCGTTCTGTAATGCCTACAAATTTGTATGGGCCAAATGATAATTTTCATCCAAAAAACTCTCATGTAGTACCAGCTTTAATACGTCGTTTCCATGAAGCTAAAATAAGTGGTGAAAGCAAAGTTGTAGCTTGGGGGTCAGGTACTCCTATGCGAGAGTTTTTGCATGTGAATGATATGGCTGAAGCAAGTATTCATATTATGAACTTAGAAGAAAATATTTACATCGATAGTACTGAACCTATGTTAAGTCATATTAATATTGGCACGGGTGTAGACTGTACTATAAAAGAGTTGACTGAAACTATCGCCCGTGTAGTGGGTTATGAAGGCGAAATTGAATGGGACATTACTAAGCCTGATGGAACACCTCGGAAACTCATGGATGTAAGTCGGCTCGAAAGGTTGGGGTGGCATCACTCAATATCATTAGAGAGTGGGCTTAGAATGACTTATGAGTGGTTCTGTAATAATCAGGATAAATATAGAGGCTGAGTGTGGAAGATAAAATGAAAGTTTCTATAATAACTGTATGTTACAACTCAGAAAGTACCATCCGTGATACGATTGAGTCTGTATTAAATCAAACATATGAGAATATTGAATATATAGTTGTCGATGGAGGGTCTAGCGACTCGACATTGAGTGTCATTAAGGAGTACGGTGAAAGTATTGATGTTTTGATTAGTGAAAAGGATAATGGTATATATGATGCGATGAATAAAGGGATTAAGGCATCGACTGGAGATGTGGTCGGCATAATTAATTCAGATGACTATTTAGCCAGTAAAGATTCTATCAGCGAGATTGTAGGTGGCTTCGATTCCAATACCGACTCAGTCTACGGTGATTTAATTTATGTCAAGCAGTTTGACAAGGAAGCATTTTCGCGAAAGTATTCCTCTAAGAATTTTTCTGCTTGGAAAATTAGATTTGGATTTATGATTCCACATCCTACTTTCTATTGCCGTAGATATCTCTTTGATGACTTGGGTTTTTACAAAACTAACTTTAGAGTCGCTGCTGATTTTGAGTTGCTTGCTCGCTTTTTTAAGGGCGGTATGCGTAGTAAGCGTATAGATAAAGTATTGGTGAAAATGAGGGAAGGGGGGATTAGTTCTAGTGGGTTGCTTTGGCGTATTCATCAGAATGTAGAGATTGCTAGGGCTTGTAGAATGAATGGTATTTTTACAGTTACTCCTATGCTTTTTGTAAAGTTGCCTTTCAAGTTATTTAGTTATTTTTCTAAAAATATCTAGGAGCCAACTTTGAGTCGAATATTGATTGTAGGGGCGTCTGGATATATTGGTACTAATCTCGTAGATGTATTCTGTAAGGAAGGTCAATACGAAATAATAGCATTGTCTAGATCCAACAATAAAAGACATGAATTTGTTGAATATTTTGAATTAGATGATTTCCATAATTTGGACGCCAAGTTAATAAAAGAACTTAATGTAGATACAGTTATATATTTAGCTGGTATCGCCCACCAAAAAACAGTATCAGAAGAGCAGATGTTATTGGTCAATCGTGATTTGCCAATCCATATTGCAAAGAGTTCAAAAGAGGCTGCCGTAAGTAAATTTATATTTTTAAGTACTGCAGGTGTTTTTGGTTCAAGCTCGGAAAGACCTGTGAACGAATTTTCATCAACATATGCTAGGTCTACATATGCTCGTTCTAAGCTAGAGGCAGAGCATAGGTTACAGCAGGTATTTGATAGTTCGCCGGTAAAATTGATTATAGTTAGACCGCCGATGGTATATGGTCCTGGTTCTCCCGGGAACTTTTCATTGCTTGCTAGAATTATTGCAAAGCCAATCCCTTTGCCATTTGGGCTAGTTGACACAAATGCACGAAGTTTTGTATATATAAAGAACCTGTGCGATATGATTGTACATGTTGTTG
>JAAEZL010000121.1:3817-8892 GCA_018222875.1 Algicola sp. | reverse complement strand
GATTAAATCTGTACTTCAAATAAATAATGCATATAACTCGATATTAGTATTATACAAGTTTACTATTGATAATATCAATGATGAAATTTCAGGACTAAAAACACACTACTCCAGCCGAGTTGGAATAAATAAATCAGCTTTTAAGCTGTGGAAGATTCCTGTGTGCTATGATGAGGAATTTGGTGTTGATTTGGATGAAATATCTGCTGCAAAACAAATTTCGAAATCAGAAATTATTAAGCTGCATTCTGAAGTAGTTTACACTGTTTTTTTTATCGGATTTTTACCCGGATTTTTGTACTTAGGCGGACTTGATAAACGCTTGTTTTTTCCACGTAAAAAGAGTCCGAGATTTAAGATTGAAAAAGGTGCTGTTGCTATCGGAAATGAACAGACAGGAATTTACCCAAATTCCAGTCCGGCAGGTTGGAATATTATTGGCAATTCACCATTAGAATTTTTCAGTAGTAAAATGGAAAAACCTTGTTTTGCAAATGCTGGTGATTCCATTCAATTTGTTCCTGTTGATATTAAAACATATCATGAAATTTCTAAAGCGGTTCAAAATAGAACGTATCAGGTAGAAAGTGAGGTTGCAGATGGTTGAAGTATTAAAATGTGGATTATACGATTCTGTTCAGGATTTAGGACGATTTGGTGTTCAGGAGTATGGTGTGCCTTTTTCTGGTGCGATGGACTTACATTCAGCTAAAGTTGCCAATTCAATGTTAGGAAACCCAATAGCTTGTGCTGTACTAGAAATAACCATTATTGGTCCCAAATTAAAATTTCATTGCGCTACTGAAATTGTGTTGTCTGGAGCAGATTTAAACCCTATATTAAATAACAAGCCAGTTAAGATGAATACGCGTATTCAAATTAATGAAAATGATATATTGTCTTTTGGTCAGAGAAATTATGGCTGTAGATGTTACCTGGCTGTAAAAGGAGGTTTTCAGACAGAGTTTATAATGAATAGTTACAGTATGTATGAGCATATAACTTCACAGTCAAGATTAAAAAGTAAGGATCAGCTGGGCATCTTGAAACATCTAAAATTAAGTGAAGATGCGCATGCTTCTTTGAAAATTGATAACACTCACTTTCAAGTTGAAGACATTGAAGTTCTTAAAGGTCATGAATTTAATAGTCTTTCAATAAAAGAACAAAAACTTCTTTTTTCAACAGAATTTACGGTCTCAAAGGATAGTAACAGGATGACATACCAGGTAGAAGAGCATTTTACAAATAATCTGGAATCGATAATTACTTCTTTGGTACTTCCGGGAACAGTTCAGTTAACACCTTCAGGAAAGTTATTGTTTTTAATGCGAGATTGTCAGGTAACTGGTGGATATCCCAGGGTTTTGCAAGTTTCAGAATCATCAGTAAATCAGCTGTCTCAAAAGATTTCAGGAGAGAAATTTAGGTTGAAATGCATTGATTAGTAAGAAAAGACTTAGAATTATAGACTTTTTTTGGTTTTATGTTTAGATTTTCAATACTTTAGGCAAGCATTTAATTCAAACTAACCAATTATGAAAAATTTAGTACTACTTATTTTAGGAATTGTTCTGGGAGCACTGGCCATGTATTTTTACTGCTGTAAACAAGAGCCTGTCGAAATGTTACCACCTAAACCAACAGGATTGATAACACCTACTGAAATTAGAACATTAACACGAGACTATGATCCAAGGTATCAGGCTATCAATGATAGTTTATTTAAAGATGTTGCAGGTGGAGATAACAGATCGTCATGGTATGCTTTAGAAGATGTGCAAAACTACCTCGTTTTAGCTGAAAATCAAGCCGATTCATTAGGATACACGATGGATGGGATTAGAATATATCCTGGAGCACATCCTGGTGATGGAAAAAATCCTGGCTACTCAACATATATAATCGTTCCAACAGGATATCTGAAAACGTCTCAAGGTAGTATGTTTATGATGCAAAAAGGAGGAGGTAGCGATGATATCGATGGAGGAAATGGTTTAAATAAAGGAGATCAAGGGCATCCGCCAGGCGCTAACTATCCTCAATAATTGTTAAAATTTTGAATGAGTTTCTATATGAAAATAATTCTTTTATAACCAAATCCTTTGAGATTTTAGCTGCTATTTTTGGTTCTGTGTATGTGTATAGAACCAAAAATAAGAAGCTAAAGGTGTTTGTTGTTTTTTTATGGATTACTGTCGTTGTAGAGATTTTAGGCTATTACAAAACTGTTTTGCAAAACAACTATGATTATGAATGGTTTATTGCATGGAAAAACAGTGTGATATGTCAAAATATCTGGCTTTATAATATCTATAATTTTTTTGCAATTGGCCTGTTAGGTGTGTTTTATTCTGATTTAATAAGTAATACATATTCAAAGATAATTATAAGAGTAATTGTTGTTATCTATACTGTTTTTACTTTAATTTACTACATTGTTACCGATGCATTTTTCGTTTTAGGTTTACCACACGAAAATATACTAGGATCTGCTATTGTATCTATTTATATCATTCTTTATTTTGTTGAATTAATGAACAGTGAGTTTATCCTTCAATATTATAAGTTGCCTTCATTTTATATTAGTGTAGCACTACTATTGTGGCATTTATGCGCAACACCACTTTTTATTTATAATAGTTATTTTCTGCCTTTTAATACAGAATTTGTAAATTTCAGATCGTTACTATTATTATATATTAACATTTTCACATATTCATGTATTACATTCGGTTTTTGGTACTCGCTCAGGAAGAGCACACAATAAATAGAGAGGAAATTGCTTTATTAGGCTATGTCATTTTTGCTCTTTTACTCTTATCGACGATGATTATTCTGTTTTTTGTAACCTTTCAGAAGCGTAAAAACAAGCTTCTGTTAGAGCAGATAGAGCAACAAAAGCGATTTGATGAAGAAATATCAAGAACCCAATCAGAAATACAAGAACAAACTTTAAAGCACGTAGGCTGGGAACTTCACGACAATGTCGGTCAGTTATTAGCTTACGCTAGTATGCAATTGAAGATGTTGACCTCTAAAGCTCCGGATGACTTAAAAAATAAAATAGAAGATGCTTCTGAAAGCGTTAAAGAAAGCCTGAAGGAAGTCCGCTCACTGTCAAAATCGCTAAACAATGAAGTTTTACTGAATATGGGTTTTGAGGAATCTGTATCTAATGAATTGAATCGTTTAAAACGCATGAAATTTTCTTCCGCAGAACTTATCACAAAGGGGAATAAGAAGGCTATTGAAGATAAAAAGCATGAATTGATTTTATTCAGAATTTTACAGGAATTCTTTTCTAACTCTGTAAAATATTCTGAAGCAGAAGCTATTGATGTAACTTTAGATTATCAGGACAATCAGTTATTGATTACAGCATCTGATAATGGCATAGGTTTTAATACAAATTTGTCTGAGAAAGGCTCTGGGCTCATAAATATGAAGAGTAGAGCAGAATTAATTGGTGCTACTTATGATTTGCAATCGCAATCAGGCGAAGGTGTAACTTTAAAAATAGCTTATCCTTTTACACACAAGCATTCCAAATAGTGTCATCAGGCAAAGGGGCTGTAACATCAATGAGTTCCCGTGAAACTGGATGTTCAAATTGCAGACGTCTCGCATGTAAACTGATACTTGCATCTTTATTACTTCTGTCAAATCCGTACTTTAAATCGCCCTTTATTGGAGAGCCAATGTTAGACAATTGCACTCGGATTTGGTGATGTCTTCCTGTTTCCAATTCGACTTCTAAAAGGGTATAATTGTCTAAAGTTTTTAGTGTATTATAATGTAAAATAGCTTTTTTACTGCCTTCAATGTCTTTATCATAAGCGCTGGACTTGTTGTTTTTAGGGTTTTTCTTAAGCCAGTTTATTAATGTGTCATGAGGATTTTTTGGCGCTTGCTTAACAATAGCCCAATAGGTTTTTTTAGCTTTTTTTTCTGCGAAAAGTTTGTTGAGTCGAGGCAAGGCTTTGCTTGTTTTTGAAAATAGAACTATTCCGGTAGTTGGCCTGTCTAAACGATGTACAACACCTAGATACACATTGCCAGGTTTGTTGTATTTGTCTTTCAGATAGTCTTTAACAACATCGCTTAATGGTTTATCTCCCGTTTTGTCACCTTGAACAATGTCTCCAGCACGTTTATTAACGATGATGATGTGATTATCTTCATAAATCACCTGAAGGTTGTCTTTATTGGAAAGAATCTTTTTTTCTGACACTAATTTTATAAATTTTCACTAACAACTAACAACTAACAACTAACAACTAACAACTAACAACTAACAGTATTTAATATTGTTCCTTTTCATTCGGAAAATCAACAGACTTTACATCTTTTACATATTGTCCGATAGCAGTAGTCATTTCTTCATATAAATTCATATAGCGACGTAAAAAACGAGGATTAAATTCGTGTGTCATACCTATCATGTCATGTAAAACTAAAACTTGTCCGTCAACTCCAGCACCAGCACCAATACCAATCACAGGTATAGAAACGCTTTCAGCAACTTCTTGTGCTAATTTTGCAGGAATTTTTTCCAGTACAATTCCAAAACATCCTGCCTTTTCAAGCATTAGTGCATCTTCTTTAAGTCGATCTGCTTCCTCTTCTTCTTTAGCTCTTACAGTGTAAGTACCAAATTTATAGATAGATTGTGGTGTTAAACCTAAGTGTCCCATAACCGGAATTCCAGCATTTAAGATACGTTTGATAGATTCTTTAACTTCTTTACCACCTTCCATTTTTACGGCATGACCTCCAGATTCTTTCATAATCCTAATCGCAGATCGCAAGGCTTCTTTGGGATCACTTTGATAGCTTCCGAAAGGTAAATCGACAACAACCAAAGCTCTTTCAATTGCCCTTACTACTGAAGATGCATGATAAATCATTTGATCTAAGGTAATAGGAAGGGTTGTTTCATGTCCTGCCATTACATTACTTGCCGAATCTCCAACTAAAATAACATCAATTCCTGCTTCATCTACTATTTTTGCCATCGTATAATCATAAGCTGTAAGCATTGATATTTTTTCGCCTTTAGCCTTCATATCGAC
>JAAEZL010000121.1:0-3807 GCA_018222875.1 Algicola sp. | reverse complement strand
TCGTAAAAATACAGAGATTTATTAAATTTTATTTATTCTGAAGGATAAAAACTAACAATCACTTAAATGAACACCAACGGCCAGACCACCTTCAGAAGTTTCTTTGTACTTAGTATTCATGTCTTTAGCAGTTTCCCACATCGTGTTAACGACTTTATCCAAAGGTACTTTTACATTGTTAGGATCTGTATCTAATGCCAATTCACAAGCGTTAATGGCCTTAATTGCTCCCATGGCATTTCGCTCTATACACGGAATTTGTACCAATCCACCTATAGGATCACAAGTCATTCCCAAATGATGTTCCATGGCAATTTCAGCAGCCACTAAAACCTGTTCTGGAGTGCCACCTGATAATTCACAAAGAGCACCAGCTGCCATAGCGGAAGACACGCCAATTTCAGCCTGACATCCTCCCATTGCAGCACTAATGGTTGCGCCTTTTTTAAAGATGCTTCCAATCTCTCCAGCGACTAATAAAAAGCGTTTGATATCCTCAAAATTGCCATCGTGATTTTCAATCACCAGATAATACATCAAAACGGCAGGAATTACACCAGCACTTCCATTAGTAGGAGCCGTTACAACACGTCCTAATGAGGCATTGACCTCATTTACAGCAAGGGCAAAACAGCTAACCCATTTTAAAATCTGACGGAATTTAACGTCTGTATTTCTTATAGAGTTTAACCATTCCACAGGAGTTGTATAAGGTGTGTCTCCTTTTAATTTCTGATACATGTCATAAGCGCGACGTCTTACATTTAAACCTCCAGGCAAATTCCCTTCAGTATGACAGCCTACATACATACATTCTAACATGGTATCCCAAATACGCTGTAATTCTGAATTAATGATAGCTTCCTCTCGAATGGATTTTTCGTTTTCTAAAACCACACCAGAAATGGGTAGTTTTAAATCATTACAAAATTTAAGTAATTCCTTGCCGGTAGAAATAGGATAAGGAAACGTACAATAGAAAATGATTTTATTGGCTTTAGAATTCTTACGCTCTTCCTGTACTACAAAGCCACCACCAATAGAGTAGTAGGTTGCACGATGACGTCTTCCGTTGATATGTGCTGAAAATACTAAAGCATTGGCATGAAAAGGCAAAAACTTTTTATTAAAAACAATATCTGTTTTAATATCAAAGGGAATTGGTCTTTCATTATTAAAAGCTAAGACACTGGTGTTCTTTATCGCAGCGATAATAACATCAATAGATTCTACAGGAATGTACTCAGGATCTGCGCCACTTAAACCTAAAAGTATGGCATAATCTGTAGCATGACCTTTTCCGGTTAGCGAAAGAGAACCATATAGATCAACCGTTATACTTTCGACCTTATCAAATTTGTTGGTGGCTTTTAATTCTTTTATCCAGCGTTCGGCAGCTCGCCATGGACCTAAAGTGTGAGAACTTGAAGGACCAACACCAATTTTGAGCATATCAAAAACAGAAATACATTCCATTTGCTAAATCGTTATAGTTGCGGCACAAATATAAGTTTTTAATGGTCTTTGACGTATGGTGTTTTGATTAAAACTTTATCTCTAAATATATGCATTCAAAGTTTTTGCATTATTGTAAAAATAATCAATGAATATCTGTATTATATATTTCATAATTATTTTTTTTTAATTTATTTTGCGATAATTCTTACAATATATTTAACACCTTTTAAATTAAATTTAATCATGAAACAAAAGATTACTCTGTTATTTTTTATTATTAGTTCAGTTGTTTACTGCCAGTGTTGGGAACAGGTTAGTGCTGGAACAAATCACACATTAGGATTAATGACCGATAGTAGTCTCTGGGCTTGGGGCAACAATTCAGATGGACGATTGGGTATTGGTAACAACTTAAATCAGAGCACACCTGTAAGAGTGGGAACAGATAATAACTGGATTAGTATTTCTGCAGGAAGTAATTTTTCATTGGGATTGAAATCAGACGGGACACTTTGGGCTTGGGGCTATAATGCAGACGGACAACTGGGAGACGGCACTGTGGACTCTAAAGACACACCCATACAGATTGGTACTGATACCGATTGGCAGGCTATTTCTGCAGGTAACAACTTTGGTTATGCTATCAAAACAAATGGTACACTCTGGTCCTGGGGACGAAATAATAAAGGTCAGTTAGGTCATGGGAATCTTACAAACCGTCTCATGCCTGTGCAGGTTGGTACAGACACTAATTGGCAAAGTATTTCAGCAGGTACAAGTCATGTCTTAGCTTTAAAAACAAATGGTACTCTTTGGTCGTGTGGATATAATATGTTTGGGCAATTAGGTTTAAACATGACCAATGATAGAGCTACCTTTCAACAAATAGGGGCAGATACAGACTGGAATTTGATATCAGCAGGCGGAAACCATTCTGTAGGCGTGAAGACTAATGGTTTTGTGTATGCTTGGGGAAATAATTTTTATGGCCAGCTGGGAGATGGTACAACAACAGATAGGCTGATTCCAACTTTTATCTTGGATGACGCAATTACAGTATCAGGTGGATTTTCACATTCAGGTGCCATATTGAGTACTATGGTGTATTACTCTTGGGGGCAAAATAATTATGGTCAATTGGGTAATGGTACTATTGCCAATAGTAGCGACCCATTAGTCTCAAGTACCATAAATGACCGTGTGAAGATAAAGAACGGTAACCGTTTTTCATTGGTAAAAAGCACAGACGGTTTCTTATATGGAACTGGTCGTAATGAATACGGGCAGTTAGGTGATGGTACGATTATAGATAGAAATACATGGACACCTATTAATTGTGAAAACTTATCAACTTCAGAAGTAGCTCATAGTAAAACTTTCAAATTGTATCCAAACCCAGTGCAAGGTGAATTGAACATAGTAGTAGGTACAGTTTTAAAGTCTGTAGTTATTTATAATAATTTAGGACAAGAAGTTTTATCTAGAACCGCAAATAATACAAATAAAGAGGTTATTAATGTATCACAGTTATCATCTGGAGTTTATTATGTTAAAGTGATGTCTGATGATGGCTTGCAAACGCAGCATTTTATTAAACAGTAAATTTAAGTTTTAAATATTTATATAAAAAAGTTCAACCATATGAGTTGAACTTTTTTTGTTAATGAAAGTAGTGTTTTAATGAAACTTTCAAATGCTGCTACATTATTACCTTGCACCAAATATTTGCGTGTCAATTAAATGTTTAATGTATTATATTGTAACTCTCCTGGATTTATATGTGCGAAGTTGAAGGTTTAAGGTCAATTAAAATATATCAAAACAGAAATACATTCCATTCACTAAATTGTTATAGTTGCATCGCAAATATACGCTTTGCTGAATAGCTGCAGCAATAGGTTTAAAAGATTTTATGCTATCTGATATTGAAGCTTTCAATGTTTGTCATTTGCATGACAGCATCTAAATTAGAAACATCAATACCATCTACATTATCCGCAGGAACAACAACAACTCTAAAAACCTGATCTTGTGTCCATTCAGAACCCAAAGTGCTAAAATCTGTAGTACCTTCTAAAAAGAAACTCACGTCAGTTTGCGTAAAATCGTAATTATAAAGTAATGTACCATCTTCAAATTCCACAGTTTGTGGTAATAAACGCCAGATATCTTGTCCGTTAACATTATTCCAAAGAATGTAAACTAAAGTGACATCAGAAGGAAAAACGTCAAATCCGTAGGCTTCAATAAAAGAGTAATCATTGGTTTCATTAAAATCGATTACAATTTCGAAAGCTGAAGAGACTAACAAGCCTCCAGATGGACCTTGCGGACCTTGAGGACCAGGAC
>JAAEZL010000322.1 GCA_018222875.1 Algicola sp. | reverse complement strand
CGCTTGACGTTTTCAGGAATTCGTTTAAATTTAGGAATAAAATAGGACGTATTTGAAGCTTCAATTTCTGAAAAATCACATTCAATTCTGAATCCCGATGGTTTAATAGAATTGTAATCATTTAAACTCACCTCATAAGACACTTTTATCGTTTTAGGAAAATAATTGATTTTCGTGTCTGGTGGAAGATTGTTGATTATAATTGGAATTTCCAGAGTGCCTTCAGTAAATTTTTGTACGTCTGCTGTTACTAAAACATCATTTTGGGATAACTTAAGAGTATGACCGACTTCCGGAAGCTTTAAGGTAACAGTTTTGTTAATATTTTCTTTGATATTTAAAATGTTCAATTCCTTCGTTTCAATATAACTTATGGTTTGAATTTCTGTATCTGAACCTATAACTTTTATAGAATCTGGAGTAACAGTCATTCCCTTCAAGGTATCATATCCTGAAGCATAGGTAAGGTTCGAATTGAGTTTTACGGGTACTTTTTTAACAGATAAAGTTCCAAAAGGAAATTTTAATGTATCTGGCTGAATGGATTCTATTTTGAAGCTTTTACCAAATTGATCTTCTATATCTGATTGTGCTCTGTTGGCTGTCCAGACATACGTATTATTCTTGATATAAGCATCATTTTTAAAATCTATAGCAATCGATTTGTCATAAAAATAAGAAGCAAAAAGGTTGAAGCCAAAGGTGGTCACTTTAACATTAAGCTTGGGTTTCCTATCAAGAGTCAACACTTTATCCTCTGGTAGATTGATGTAATTTACGTCAGTAGTTATTACTTCTGTATATGATTTTGACAACTTACTAAGTACCAATATTAAAAATGCTAACAAAAAAAACAAGCCAAAAACATTGAGTTTTTTGTTTTTTATGGACTTGTTTAATATGGATCTTAGTTTAGACAGCATTCTTAAAAAATAAATTAGGATAGTATGTTTCTGGTTTCTTATTTAAAATTTTAATAGCAAAGGTAGATTTTAAAAATCCAAAACCATAACCAAAAAACTGAATAAATATTGCAACGATTGCTTGAATGGCAATGACTATACTCCTGGTTTTAAAAAGCGCTAATACAAAAGCCAGAGTCATATATATCAAGTAAATAAAGAGAATGTAATGATTTCCAAAAACAGCAAAAATCAATCCCAATAACAATCCTAAACAAAATAAAGTTGGTAACCAGAAAACAAGACGGTTAGTATCTGGATGCCATAAATTAAGTATTGGTCTGACCAGACCAAATTTATAAACTTGCTTATAAAACTTAGGCCAGGATATACGTCGTTTATGAAATACATAAGCATCATGGAAAAGTTTAGTTTTAAAGCCCAATTTTGTTAATCGTATTGACAAGTCTGGATCTTCACCAGGATGAATGTTTCCAAAACCTCCAGATGCTGTAAAAGCTGCTTTAGAAATACCCATATTAAAACTTCTGGGTTGAAATTTTTTGTTTCCAGGTTTAGAGCCTCTGATGCCTCCTGTTGTGAGAAAAGAAGTCATTGCAAAATTGATTGCCTTTTGCAAATTGGTGAATGATTTATCTGCTGCATCAGGACCACCAAAACAATCTACATAGTCTCTTTTGAGTTCGTTATTTACAACGTTCAAATATTGAGGAGGCAATAA
>JAAEZL010000321.1 GCA_018222875.1 Algicola sp. | reverse complement strand
TGTCATTTTTGTACATAATGTTTAAAATTATGTAGCCTTTATTCAGGACGGGTCAAGCTTGTTGGCAACGAGTTTGTGTATGATTAGTTACGGTTGCAGCCTTGTGACAAGCTTAGGTTTGCCGAGTCAGCCGAAAGGCAGGCAAACAGCAAGGAAAAGGAGCAAGGCTGTTAGTTACTGCTTTTCTAACCAGCAACTAAGTTAATTAATTCCGATGAATTTCCGTTTAGTAAATTCAGAAGTAATTAATTATACACGTTGTTGTAAGTAGTTTATTTTAATCGATTTTTAATGAATTGAAGAATCTTAATAAAATCAGATTTATCCATTTCAGTTTGACTTATTATAAGATTCCAATCCGAATTTTTATTTAATAATAAAACATGCTGACTATCAATAATTTCAAATTTCGAGAATTCATTCCAATCAATTATCTCTTTGTTTCTTTTGCTTTTATAAATCAGATTTTCTAATGTAAATTCAAAAGAGCCATAATTCAGAATGTCCATTGCATTGTACTCAGATAAATATTTGGTGTAAATTTTCTTATAGTTTTTATATTTATTTCTCAGTATATAGTTCCATGAGAAAAAAAAGATCGTGATTAGAAACAGTATACTTGCCTGATTCAAATAATCGAAGTGAACTAAGATTGCACCTATAATGAAACTTAAAATCCCAACTACTAACGAAACTTTTTTAAGTATGTATAAATCGTGGTCAATATTAGGAATTTTTGAATTCAATTCAGATTTTTCTTAAATTACTTACAACGAGTTTGTGTAAGCGTCAGTAACGGGAAAAAGCGTTAGTATTTTTCCACTGACGCATCTAAGTTAACTAAAACGGATGAATTTCCGTTAGGGAATTCAGTAGTTATTGCGCTTACACGTTGTTGTAGGTAGTTTTTACTCAAATTCTATTTTTAGTTTTTCCAAGTTATAAGGTCTGTTTTTCTTGAATTCGTATATTTCCAAGCACATATTATCGGTAATGATAATATTATCTACTAAAAGATCTAACATAAAGAGATTAACCATTTCTTCATTTTTAATGATTGTGTCCCTTTCTACAGTTTGAATGATAATTCCTTGTAAATGATTACCATATGCATTTTCATATTCAAATTCGATGGTGTCTGAAGATTTAGATTTTTTGGATGTTATTCTAATACTGTCTTCATTTTGCTCTACATAATGAAAATCTAAGGTTTTTCGATTTTTTTCATTCAGCTCGAGTTTGTCATACATTGAGTGTATGGTGATTTTCCCTTTATAAATATTTTCTTTATTTGTTTTTGATATTTCTAAATCATAAAATTCACTTCTAAGCGTGTCTATTTGATGATTTTTAAATGGTTTATATTGATTTGTTATAGTATCACCACTTTTGGATATATAAACTTCTATTCTTTCTATTCTATCATTTCCATAGTCTATTTCCAACCATTCTCTTCGATATAAAGAATCTTGTAATATTCTATCTCTTTTTAATCTTTCTGGTTTGACGTTTTTTTCTTTTTTGCAAGAATTGGTTAACGAAAAGAGTATAACAATTGATAGAAAAATGATTTTAGAAAAGTTAATTTTCATAAGTTATTTGGAGTTCTCTTAAATTACCTACAACGAGTTTGTATAAGGTTTGTTGCGGA
>JAAEZL010000120.1:8005-9171 GCA_018222875.1 Algicola sp. | reverse complement strand
AAGTAAGAGTTCTTTCTGCTTTACTTTCGCTGTGCTTTAGATAAGTATGCTCAAAAGGTGTTTATTCCTATTCACAATGTGAATTTCTCAACTAAAATCACAAATCACTTAGCTTAGATTGAAATTCATCTTACCTTTGCAAAAACTTAATTAGTTGATGGAACCAAAAACAGCATTTCAGTCGAAAACTATTATGACCGATCTGGTCTTACCCAGTGAAACCAATCCGATTAACAACCTTTTTGGTGGTGAATTATTAGCACGTATGGATCGTGCTGCAAGTATAGCTGCAAGACGACATAGCAGACGAATTGTAGTAACAGCTTCTGTCAATCATGTAGCGTTTAACCGATCTATTCCTTTAGGCAGTGTGGTTACTGTTGAAGCGAAAGTATCTCGTGCGTTTAGTAGTTCTATGGAAGTTTATCTTGATGTCTGGATTGAAGATAGAGAGTCTGGTGAAAGTATTAAAGCTAATGAAGCCATATACACGTTTGTTGCTGTTGATGAAACAGGACGACCAGTAAAAGTACCTCAGTTAATTGCTGAAACGTCTTTAGAAAAAGAACGTTATGAAGGTGCTTTACGACGAAAGCAATTAAGTTTAGTTTTGGCTGGCAAAATGAGTCCAGGAGAAGCTACTGAGTTAAAAGCCTTGTTTGAATAAAGGAGATGTCTTGACTGCCTTCGACATGACAACTCACAAGTTTACATTTTATACACCCAAATTGCTGGATTGATTGGCTTGTTTGAATCATAAAGACTAAACCACAACATGGTTTCTCCTTCTCGACTCGTAGACACCTCTCCTATTTGTTGTTTAGTATCCACTTCATCACCTTTTTCTACATAGAGTTTGCTAAGATTTTTATAGACCGTAATGTAATTACCATGTTGGATTAAGATTGCTGGATTTCCGTTTTTTTGCGAAATAACAGCTAAAACTGTACCCTTAAATACAGCTCTTACAACGGCATTTCTTTCAGTAGCAATACGAACACCATTACTTTTTATGGTAATATTTCTGTCAATTGGAGAAGGCTGATTTCCATATTTTACTTTTACAACGCCTTTTTCAACTGGCCAAGGTAATTTCCCTTTATTAGACTCGAAATTTCTGGCTAATGCTTTTGCTTCTGGAGTTAAAACGAAGGTATTAGACGTTG
>JAAEZL010000120.1:4071-7995 GCA_018222875.1 Algicola sp. | reverse complement strand
ATTTCCAGCTTTCTTATTAGATGCAGCAATGGCTTCACGAATTAAACGATCAATCTCACGATCTATTTTATCAATTTCCTGTTGCTTCTTCTTCGCTTGTGAAGCATAGGCATTTAAATTTTTTCGAATGGAAATCATCAACGCCTCCTGCTCTTTGAGTTCAATCTCTAACTGCTTTTTAACCTGTCTGTTTTCCTGAACCAATTTATCTTTGTCCTTTTTTTGACGTAATAAATCGGTGTTTAATTCTTGAAGCTTAGCCGTTTTAGTCTTAATGAGTTCCCCTTGTTCCTTTTGATAATTAGCGTATTGCTTGATATACTGCAACCGTTTGTAAGCTTGTTTAAAATTATCAGAAGACAATAGGAACATCACACGACTTTGCTCTGATTTGCTTTTGTAAGACTTGACAACCATGGCTGCATAACTCTCTTTTAACTCTTTAAGTTGTGCTCTTAAACTGCTAATCTCATTTTGATTGGCATTGATTTCTCGTGTTAAAAGGTTTGCCTGATCGTTAGTGACCTTAATTAAATTTTGTCTTACTGTTACTTTATAATTTAAGTCTTCAACTAAAGACACCAATGACTTTTCTTTTTTTCTGTCGGAAAATAATAAAGCATTAATTTGCTTAAGTTCGTTTTGATACTTTTGACGTTTTGCTTCAAGTTCCTTTTGTTTATCACTTTGTGAGTTCGCAAAAGGCATACTTAAAAAGAAGCATAACAATACAATAAGATAGGTTGGTTTATGGTGCATCGTCTAATATTATTTCTTTAAATCCTGAAGGAATTTTGAATGGAAAACGAACGTCTTCATTAAGTGAAACCGATTTATATTCCATAGCAATAATCACTTCATCATTATTTTCTACAGCAATGATTTTAATGTCTTTTGGAAGAATTTCCTTGTCCACATCCTGATAAGCCAAATAATCTACCTGAAGAAAACGCTTTTTTAAGGGTTGCATCAATTGCTGTGAATCCATCTTAAAATGGGATGGATTAAGTAATAAAAAAAGTTCTAATAAAGCCGTTTGTTCTTTAGGTTGAAGAATATAGGACTTGTCGTTAGCTGAAGCAATATACTTTCCGTCTTTTAAATTAAAAAGCGATTCGCCTAACAATAAACTTTGAACTTTTTTAAAATTGAGTTCAACGCCTAATAAATTACTCAATAACGCATAATCCCCTTTAAAATACTGGTTATTTATCTTGTCGTAAAAACTGACTTCATCTGGAGTAATCATAGCTCTGGCTAAGCCTAAAGTAGCACTAATCCAAATGGTTTTATCCTTTTCCATTCTAAGATTAACCGTATAGCCTTGTTCTTGTAAATCCTGAGTATAGTCTATTTTTACTCGTGCCTGAAGGGTTTTAAATTTAGAATCTTGCCTTGAGTTTTCCTTTATTAATTGCTTGGCAGAAATAGTATTACTGATTTTTCCAGAGTTAGCAACAGTTCTGGCCGACTTACACGAAAATGTAAGACCAATTAAAAAAACGACCACACTAAATTTGAGAATTTTCATACTATTTGTTACTGTTTAGACAATGCTTCTGCCTTTTTAGCAAACGTTTCAGATTTGGTAATATTATCATTCAGTTTGTATGCGATGCTTAATTGCGTGTAAAAATCAGATAACATTTTAGAGTCATCGATTACAAAATCAATTCCCATTTCTAGGCTTTCAATGGCTTTTTCAGGTTGATTGAGTTTATTGTTTGCAACACCATTAACCAGATATAAAATAGGCTGAGCTGGATATAATTCTAATGTTTCTGAGCTTAGTTTGATTACTTCAGCATCTCGATTTAAGTCTAATCGCAATAAAAGTACATCTTTAATGGTGTTGAAATCATTTGGGTCTTCTGCTAAAACAGCTTCAAAATAACCTAAAGCTTTTTCTTTATCATTAATTTTTAGATGATATTGTGCCAATTCTTTTAAGGTTTTAGCACTTTTATCAGTATCAATTAATGCTGTTATTTCCAGAAGTTGAGGCTCATATTCAGGATGTGCAGACACAAAATTTACAAAATCGTTTAGAACCTTTGCTTTAGCTTCTGGTTTTATAGTTGCGCTTGTTAAAACCGTTTTCATTGATTGAATAGCGTCGTCAGTTTTATTAGCATCTAAATAAAATTTATACAATGCCAAATGTACCAATTCAGATTCTGGATTTACTTCTAACAGTTCTTTAGCTGTTTCAAATGCTTTTTCGGTATTGTCAGTTTCACTATATCTGTAAATGAGCCTCAGGTAACTTGCTTCGTCACCAGGATTACTTTTTATACGTTCTTCAAGGTTTTCGATGCGATCATCATCATTTCCAGTGGCATCGTAAATTTGATTTCTTAAGAAATCTCTGTCTTGATTGTAGCCGAATTCTTCATCGAGTTCATCAAGAATGTCGAGTGCATTTTTATACTTTTTAGCTTCAATATAGAGGCTTGCTAAATCCTGTTTGTAATCAGGATGAAATTTCACCAGTTGTTTTACCGTTTTTAATGCTTTGTCTAAATCATTTTGCAACATGTAAACATCGTAAAGTTCATCTAAAAACCATTCGTTTTCAGGAGCTTTTGAAACGGCTTCTTTAAGTGCATCTTCAGCAGCTCCGAAGTTTTTGAGTGCTTTATAATTCTTTCCTAACTCAAAAAATAAGGTTGGATCTGAGTCATCAATTTTAATACATTTTAATAAAGCATCAACCGAACGTTGGTAGTTTTCAATGCCTTTTTGTTTTAAGGCTTCAAAGAAATGTTCCTGATAAGCATCTTCATAATTTCCTAAATCGTCATCTGGTCGTTTATTAAAATCGACTTGAGCATGGATAGTCTGCGGAAAAATGAGAATTCCGACAAATAAAAGAAGTATGTAAATATGTTGATTCATAAATGTTATGAGATGCGTCGCTTTTGCTCTGAATGGCAACTGATTCAAATTTTGTTCCAAATATTATGAACATCTGAAACAAGTTCAGAATGATAACATAGATTTTTATTCCAAAACGGAATAATCACCAATACTAATACTTTTAAAGTTTCCGTCATAACTAACGTGATTACCAATCATAGCATTGTCTAAGGTAGCATTTTTAATGGTTGTATGGGTTTGTATTAAGCTATTTTTAACGGTTGAATTTTCAATAGTACAATCATCTCCAATACTAACGTTTGGACCTACAGTTGCATTGTTCAAGATCACATTTTCTCCAATACAGCAAGGTTCTATAATGGTTGAGTTGTTGTTTTTAACAGAATCTGCGATTAATTGTTCGTCTCCATCTGAAGCTAAAAAGCCTAACATTTTTGCATTCGTTTCAAGTGTTACGTTTTTGTTTCCGCAATCCATCCATTCATCAACGGTTCCTGTTTTAAAAACTCTGCCTTCAGCCATCATTCGTTTGATACCATCATTAATCTGGTATTCGCCTCCATTCATAATATTCTCATCGAGAATTTCCTGAAGTTTTTCTTTTAAAACAGCGACATCTTTAAAATAATAAATTCCGATAACCGCTTGATCGCTTACAAAGTTTTCTGGCTTTTCAACGAGTTCAACTATGTCTTCCTTATCGTTAAGTTTCACTACGCCATAAGCTTCCGGATTTGCAACACGCTTTGTCCAAATCACACTATCTGCTTGAGGATCTAAATCAAATTCTGCCCGAATTAAGGTATCAGCATACGCAATTACAGCAGGACCAGACAATGAAGGTTTAGCACACATAATAGCATGACCAGTTCCCAGAGGTTGATCTTGACGATAAATAGATGGTTTTGCTCCCAGACTGATGGCTAAACTTTTTAAACTCTCTACAACATCGTCACCAAACCAAGCCGGATCTCCTAAAACAAAAGCTATTTCTTCAATAGGTTGCTTTAAAACCTTAGCAATATCTTTTACGAGTCTGTGAAC
>JAAEZL010000120.1:1851-4061 GCA_018222875.1 Algicola sp. | reverse complement strand
AACAATGGGTTCGCCTGCAACCGGAATTAATGGTTTTGGAACGGTTAAACTATGTGGTCTGAGACGAGAGCCTCGACCAGCCATTGGTACTATTATTTTCATAATTTGAGTTGATTCGTTTAATTGTTGAGTTGTTGATTCGTTTATTTGGTTCCTGTACTTCCGAAACCACCTTCGCCTCTGTCGGTTTCTGAAAGCTCATTCACTTCCTTCCATTCAGCACGTTCATGTTTAGCTATTACTAATTGTGCAATGCGCTCACCATTGTTAATTATAAAATCTTCACTGGATAAATTGATTAATATCACACCTATTTCGCCTCTATAATCTGCGTCGATTGTTCCTGGAGCGTTAAGCACTGTGATGCCTTTTTTTGCAGCTAAGCCACTTCTTGGTCTCACTTGAGCTTCAATACCAACTGGTAATTCGATAAAAAGTCCTGTACCTACAATACTTCGCTCTAAAGGTTTTAATGTTCTTGGTTCTGAAAGACTTGCTCTTAAATCCATACCTGCTGAAGCTATGGTTTCGTAATGCGGTAAGTCGTGATTTGATTTGTTAATTATTTTTATTTGCATAGTTAAAGGCCTCACAAATTCAGTGGAGGTGACATTTAATTATTATTTAATTTCTATTCAGTAATTGTTTCAATTCCTTTCGTTCTAAAAAAGTAACAAGTGCTAAAAACAGTAACAAAAATACAGTTCCTAACCACATATTTCTATCGAAATGGTAATAAGTTATAAAACTTAATACTGTACTAACAAACAGATATAACACAATTCGGTTTACCTGATAAGGAACAGGATAATATTTTCGCCCTAATGCATAAGACATTAACATCATCAAACCATACGCAATAAGCGTTGCATACGCACAAGCCATAAAGCCAATTATTGGAATGAAGATGATATTAATTCCAATTGTAATTGCTGCACCAACAAGAGAAATATACATGCCGAAACGCGTGCGGTCTGTAAGTTTATACCAGATGGAAAGGTTGTGATAAATACCTAAACACAGATTCGCTAACAACACAATTGGTACAATATCTAATGCCAGTAAATAACTTTCTTTTTTAATGAAAACAGGTCGAAGTAAATCGATGTAAATTACGACAATCATTAAACCTAAAGCACCTACAATCGTAAAGTATTTTAAAATAGTGGCATAGGTTCGCGTCGCATTTTCTGTATCAGAATGATTGAAGAAAAACGGTTCTGCTCCCATTCGGAATGCCTGAATAAAAAGCGTCATAAAAACGGCCAGCTTATAGCATGCACTATATGCTCCATTAACAAATTCACCTTCAATTTGCGGAAGTAACCATTTATCTAAATTTTCATTAATTACAAAAGCGAGACCTGCAATCATAATAGGCCATCCATAATTGAGAAGTTGCTTTAAAATTTTAAGTTCAAAGTTTAGTTTCGCTTTAAAGAAATAAGGTAATACCAAGATTAAAACTACTGCGCTTGCAATAAGATTAGCAATAAAAATATATTCTACTTTATTTTCAACAGTGAATAAGGATTTTAAGCCTTCTGAACCGTATGTTGTGGACAATAAAAGCACATTTAAAATCACAATAATAAACACATTAATCAATTTGATTGATGCAAATTTTATTGGTCGTCCTGTGACTCTTAAATAGGCAAACGGAATGACTATTAAAGTATCCAGAAGTGTTATGGCTACTAAAAGTGAATAGAAATTAGTATTAATTCGCAAGGCTTCAGAAATTGGAGCTCTAAATAAGAATAGTAAAACACCAAAAATAAAAGTACTGACAACTATAGTAATCATAGCTGTTGACAGCACGCTGTTTTTATCTTTATGCTTGCTGAAAAATCGAAAGAATGAGGTCTCCATGCCATAGGTAAGAATGACATTAAAAAAAGCGGCTACGACATAAAACTCAGTGTTTTCTGAATAGCCTTCATTTGGAAGTACATCTGTATGTAAACGCACTAAAAGAAAGTTAATTAGCCTAGGCAATACAATGGCCAGACCATAGATAACAGTATCTTTAAAAAAAGTTTTTAGTACGCTCAAGAGTTACATTTTGTTCTGCTAAAAGTACGTTTTTAGGAAACGTTAACCAAAGATATATTATTGGCCTTTAGGAGGAGCACTGGGATAATGAAGTGGTTGCTCCATCTGGATATTTGAAATTTTATAGTAAAAGGTACGTTTGCCTTTACGATATG
>JAAEZL010000120.1:0-1788 GCA_018222875.1 Algicola sp. | reverse complement strand
GAACTTAATATGATATCTTGTTTTTGATTCATTGGCGTTTGAAATCTACCAACATAGAACGTCTCTTTATCTTTATTGAATTCCAGTTTTGCTTTTTGACCTCTAAAAAAGATACTATCTAAAACAACTGATGTGTTTTTTACCGGAATAAAAACATTAATTCCTGAGCCTCCTCCTTTAACACCTGCAACCCATTTTTGGGCATAGACCTGTCCGAATTCTACAGGAGCTCTCTTTTGTAATTTTTGAGCAGAAGAGCATTGTGAAAAGCTTGCCATAAGTACAAGCATTCCAATTAAAGCTAATATATTTTTGAAGCATTTCATATTTTATTTGTTTGATTTATAAAGATACGATTTCAAAATTAATGCCATAAAAAAACCTAACTCATAAAAGTTAGGTTTTTGGTTTATTAAGACATCTCGACTGCGCTCGATGTGACAATTAAAGTTAGTTATTTAAAGCTTCTGCTCCACCAACAATCTCAAGGATTTCATTGGTAATTGCTGCCTGACGTGCTTTGTTATACGTTAATTTCAACTGGTCTCTTAATTCAGTTGCATTATCGGTAGCTTTGTGCATCGCTGTCATACGTGCTCCATGTTCGCTGGCAAAACTATCTCTAATACTTTTGAATAATTGTGTTTTTAGTGACTTCGGAATTAATTGCTCTACAATTTCAACTTTTGATGGTTCAAAAATGTAATCTAAACTCACGTTCGAATCACTTTCAAAAGGTACGATTGGTAAAAACTGCTCAGTCATTACAATTTGTGTAGCTGCATTTTTGAATTTATTGTAAACGATTTCGATTTTATCAAATTCGCCTTCAACAAACTTTTCCATTAGCATTTCAGCAATTTCTGCGACATTATCAAATGTTAAATCGTCGTACACTTCGCTCTTATTCGCAATTACCTTATTGGTTTTTTTGAAGGCATCATTTGCTTTCTTACCAATAACCAAATAAGACACCTCTTGATTAGCGTAAGTTTCTTTAGATAATTTTGAAACCTCTTTGATAATGTTTGAGTTAAATGCACCTGCAAGACCTCTGTTAGAAGTTATAGGTACTAAAAGTACTTTTTTAACTGCTCTTTGCTCTGAAAACTTGCTTCCTGAATCTGCATCTAAAGTCGCACTCAAGCTTTGTAGAAGCTCTGTCAACTTATCTGAATAAGGACGCATTGCAGTAATAGCATCCTGGGCTTTTTTCAATTTAGCAGCAGACACCATTTTCATGGCACTGGTAATCTGCATCGTTGAAGATACCGACGATATTCTATTACGTATTTCTTTTAAGTTTGCCATATTGAAAATATGAAAATATCCTACTTCCTATTATGGGAAGCAGGACTATTAGTTATGCTCTATACTTACCTGATAAATCTTTAGCTACAGCAGTTAATGTGTCTGTAACTTCATCAGTTAATTTACCTGCTTTTAAAGTCATTAACACATCGTTGTGTTTTGCCTTAAGGAATTCTAAGTAATCTCTTTCGAATTCTTTTACTTTTTCAACAGGAACATCTCTTAACAAGTTTTTAGATCCAGCATAAATAATTGCAATTTGATCTTCAACTGTAAACGGATCGTTTTGAGCTTGTTTTAAGATTTCAACGTTACGCTTTCCTTTTTCAATTACGTTTAAAGTAACGGCATCTAAATCTGAACCAAACTTAGCAAATGCTTCCAATTCACGGAATTGCGCTTGATCCAATTTTAAGGTACCAGCAACTTTTTTCATTGATTTAATCTGAGCGTTACCACCAACACGAGATACAGAAA
>JAAEZL010000320.1:1269-1666 GCA_018222875.1 Algicola sp. | reverse complement strand
ATATTGTTTTTTCAGGCTTGGTTATAATGTTTATTTTATCATGGTTAACACCAATAATAGCATTACTTATCAAGCTAGAGTCTAAAGGACCTGTTTTTTTCAAACAATCAAGAAATGGGTTTAACTATACAGAATTTGATTGCTATAAGTTTAGGTCTATGATGCCAAATAAAGATGCTCATTTGCAACAGGCAACAAAGAATGATATGAGAGTAACAAAGGTAGGTCGCTTTATTCGAAAGACAAGTATTGATGAGTTACCGCAATTTTTTAATGTGTTATTTGGAGATATGTCAGTAGTTGGACCACGACCTCACATGGTTAGTCATACAAACATGTATGCGAAAAAGATTGATAAATTTATGGTTCGTCATTTTGTTAAACCAGGTATTACAGG
>JAAEZL010000320.1:0-1259 GCA_018222875.1 Algicola sp. | reverse complement strand
TATTACAGGTTTAGCCCAAATAAGTGGATTTAGAGGAGAAGTAGAAACAGATAAAGATATTATCGGTAGAGTTAAATATGACATTTTCTATATTGAAAACTGGTCTATTTTCTTAGACCTTAAAATTATTTTCAAAACTTTTATGAATGCTGTTCAAGGTGAAGAAAAAGCCTATTAAACTATAGCTATTAATTCATTTAATTGCTTATTAAAATTAAAATGTTGTAATGCCGTTTTTTGGATTAATGTTTTAGAAGTGATTGTCAAATCTTCTTTTTTAATCTTGTTTAGAACAGAGTTTAAATCTTTATAATTACTAGATTCTGCTACCCAACCCAAGTTATAGTTTCTTATAACAGTTTCGCCTTCACCACCACCAAAATAAACCATAGGAAGCCCTAAGCGAGCATACTCAAATATTTTGGAAGGCACTGACCCGTAAATTCTATTAAGTAAAGGAATAATGGTTAAATCGTATTTTAAAAGTTCTTTATGAAGTAACTCTCTCGATATTTCTCCATGATAGGTTATTGGCAAGTGAGGATTTTTTGAAATAAAAGCTTCAATCTTTTCCTTTTCAGCTCCTGCGCCATAAATATGAAACTCAATATTACTATAGTCTAGTTGTTCACATAATTTATAAATACCCTGAGCTATCCCAAGTAAACCAGCATAAACTACTTTTATTTTTTCATTAGAAACAGCCTCTTCAATTGTTGGAGGATTAAAATCAGGAAAGTTTCTATAAAGGAAAACATTTTTACTAGGACATAAAGACGTAACATGCTTTAAAATCTCATTGCTTTGGCCTAAAACTAAATCGGCTTTCTTATAGTTGAAATGCTCAATTCGTTCCAAAATTCTATAACTAAAATTCTTTTTAAAAGCTCCTAATTCTAAGCCTGCAATAGGCCATAAATCGCTTACGTTTAATATGAGTTTTCTCTTTTTTCGACGCAAAAAGAACATACATGTAAACGCAACAAGTAAAGGAGGAGACTGTACAATAACTTTGTTTGGGATTTTATTGCTTATAAAAAACCAGATTAAGCTAAAGCTATACGATAGCATTGCGAATAAACGTAGAATCTTGTTTTTAGAGTTACTTGCATAAATCCACAAACGATGAATTTTGATATTGTTTTCTGTTGAAGTCTGCCTGAATTTACCTTTATACGCGTCAAAAATTTTTCCTTTAGGATAATTAGGTAAAGGTGTGATTACCGAAACATTAAAATGATGCTGTTCTAAGCCATTTG
>JAAEZL010000119.1 GCA_018222875.1 Algicola sp. | reverse complement strand
AACTTAAGTTTGCGCCTTTTTTATTATTTGTACAACGAATTTTAATCTTCTACTTCTCTGATTAAATACACATAAACCGGAAAGTGATCACTAAATCCGCCTGTGTAACCACCATCGGCAAAACTTCTGTAAGGATATCCTTCCCATCGTCCTCTTGGATTAGTTAAGTATTGTTTATTGTATATACCTGCTTTGTAAAAACGGAATGAAGAATAATCGTCTTTTTCAATTAAGGGTTTAGTAAACATAATTTGATCAAACAAACTCCATGCATCTCTGTACGCAGTCGTTCCGAAGCCACTTTTCTTAAACATGTTTTCATAAGGATTATATATGCCTTTTAAACCTACGTCTTCCTTTTCGCTTTTAGCTTCTAAAACTTTTTTAACGCTGTCGTTTGTTGGGTCATCATTTAAATCTCCCATCACAAATATCTTTGCGTAAGGATCAATAGATTGTAAAGAATCAACTACGCGTTTACTCACTTTTGCAGCAGCGACACGTTTAGGTCTGCTTCGTGCCTCTCCTCCACTTCTTGAAGGCCAGTGATTTACAATGACATGAATAACTTCTCCATCCAATTCACCGGTTACTAATAGCTGGTCTCTGGTATGTTTTCGTTTTCTTGTTCTATCGTCATAAATTTTTACTTCATGAGAGCTATGACTAATTGGTCTGAATAATTTTTTCTGATATAATAATGCCACATCAATACCTCTGGCATCTGGAGATTCGTAATGAATAATCCCATAATCTCTACCTAATAATAAAGGATCATTTATGACATCAACTAAAACTTGTCGGTTTTCAACTTCACATACGCCAATAACTGCTGGAGAATTTCCTGTAACATCAGAACCAATTTCTGCTATAACTCTGGCCATATTGTGTACTTTTTTTAAGTACACTTCTTCTCTGTTGGCATTCATTTCCATAATCGGACTTGCTTCATCCAGTTTAGTAGTATCGTTAACCGGGTCAAATAAATTTTCTAAGTTGTAAAATGCAACCGTATGAATTTTAAATCTTTTTTCTTTTTTTTCCTCTTGAGAAAACCCACTCAAAGTAACTAAAAAACAGATAATTACTAAAGGGAAATTTTGTAATTTCATAGTGTTAATATTATGTTATCGTTATATCTAATCAAAACTTGCGCCAAAAGTATGTATTTATTATAAATAATGTAAATTTGCACGCCTTAAATAACTATTATTTAATGTACAACAATTATTAACTAAAGATTAGGCATGAAAAAAAGTTTATTGATTTTTTTATTCGGAATTTTTTCTGTGTTTACAAGCTTCGCTCAAGAGACTATTGTTAAAGGTAGTGTACTTGACGGAACAACAGGAGAACCAATTCCAGATGTAACCATTACTATTGAAGGAACGTCGATTATGACGTATACTGATGCTAATGGTGAATTTCAATTTGAGACGATTGTTCCCTTAGGAGAACAAGTACTTAAAGTTGAAAAAGTAGATTACGTTACAAAACGTTATCCTATTGTTGTAAACGAAGGTCAAACTGTTGACATAAGCGGAATGACATTAGATTACGATTCGAGTGACAAAAAAGACTTGTTTATTATCTCAATTTCTGATGATAATTTAAACAGTGAAGATGATGGTTTAACAGATAACGTATCTGGTTTACTACAATCTTCAAGAGACGTATTTTTAAATGCAGCTGCATTTGATTTTAGTGCCACATTTTTCAGACCGAGAGGTTTGGATAATGCCAATGGTAAAGTACTTATCAATGGTGTTGAAATGAACAAGCAATTTAACGGAAGACCTCAATGGGCAAACTGGGGAGGAATTAACGATGTACAACGTAACCAGGAATTTACAATGGGTATGTCTGCAAACGATTATACCTTTGGTGATCTTGCTGGTACGAATAACATCATAATGAGAGGTTCTAAGTACAGAGAAGGTGGTCGAGTGTCTTATGCAAGCGCTAACAGAAGTTATACTGGTCGTATCATGGCTAGTTACAATTCTGGTTTGCTTGAAGGTGGCTGGGCATTTTCTGTTCTTGCATCAAGACGTTATGGTGATGAAGGTTATGTTCAAGGTACCTTATATGATTCAAATTCATTTGTAGCTTCTGTTGAAAAACAAATCAATGAGAATCACAGTATTAACTTCACTTCTATCTATGCTCAAAACAGACGTGGTCGTTCTACAGCTATCACAGAAGAAGTTTACAACTTAAAAGGAAATGATTATAACCCATTCTGGGGAGAACAAAATGGTGAGATAAGAAACTCCAGAACAAGAGATATTGTTGAACCTATTTTAATGTTAAACCATTTCTGGGACATAACTTCTAAAGTAAAACTAAACACTAACGTTGCTTACCAGTTTGGTAAAATAGGAAACACCAGAATTGATAATGGTGGTACACGTTTAGTTAGTTTTAATGGAGGTTCTGCTTATGTTGGTGGTGCAAGAAATCCTGATCCTGCATATTATCAAAATTTACCGAGCTATCATCTTAGATTTGATAACCCAACAGCCTATAACTACGAACAGGCTTATTTAGCTGAACAAAACTTCAGAAATGATGGTCAGTTAGATTGGAATGCTCTTTATTTAGGAAATGCGGTTGTAAAAGCACAAGGTGGTAATTCTATCTATGCAATTCAAGAAGATAGAAACGACGATACGCAATTAACCGTTAATACTATATTAGATGCTCAATTATCAGAACGCATTAGATTAAATGCTTCTTTAAGCTATAGAAAACTAAACAGTGAGAACTTTGCTGAACTTAAGGATCTTTTAGGTGGAACAGGTTTCCTAGATGTCGATTTCTTTGCGGAAGAAACTGATCCTGATTCAACTATAGGCTTAGAAGCGATTGCTCAAAGTGATATCAATAATCCTAATAGAATTGTACAAGAAGGTCAGCGTTACAAATACAACTATGAAATAGATTCTGATGTTATCACAGGATTTGCTCAGGCTCAGTTTAAATATAGTAAGGTTGATTTTTACGTTGGAGCCAATATCTCTCAAACAACGTACCAGAGAAACGGGTTATATGAAAATGGGAATTTCCCAGGATCAGAATCCTTTGGTAAAAGTGAAAAATTAGACTTCTCTAATTACGGTGTTAAAGCAGGTGCTACTTATAAAGTTACAGGTCGTCATTTAATAGATGTTAATGCCAGTTACTTTACAAAAGCGCCAACAATTAGAAACTCGTTTAGCAATGCAAGACAAAACAATAACATTGTTACTGGTCTTGAAAGTGAGCAAATTCAATCGGTTGATGTGAGTTATATCTTTAGATCTCCAATTGTAAAAGCAAGGTTAACCGGTTTTTATTCTGGATTTGAAAATGGAACTGATATTGGATTCTACTTTACTGAAGATTTAGCTGGACTAGGTTTAGATACTGGTGATGCTTTTGTTCAGGAAGTGATGACTAACATTGAAAAACGTCATATTGGTGCAGAATTAGGTATCGAGGCACAAGTAACACCAACCATTAAATTGAAGGCTGCTGCTTCTGTAGGACAATATACATTTAGCAATAATCCTAATCTTTACTTAACCAGTGATGATTTTGATGGTGAGTTAACTTTTGGCGATGGCACAACCAATTTAGAAGATTTACATGTAGCTGGAGGTCCAGAACGTGCATATCAAATAGGTTTTGAATATCGTGATCCAGATTACTGGAACATTGGAGTTACCTCTAACTTTTTCTCAAATGCTTATGTTGATGCTAGTGGTTTAAGACGCTCGTCTAATTTTACGTCAAGTTTCGATGGACAGCCTCTTACAAGCTATGATGAAAATATAGCTAGAGATTTATTACAGCAAGAACAATTTGACAGCTATATGCTTGTGAATATTGTTGGTGGAAAATCATGGAAAATCAATGATTACTTTATTGGTTTCTTTGCTACAATCAATAATGTCTTTAATGAAGATTACAGAACTGGTGGTTTTGAACAATCAAGACTTGCTACGTATGATAGAGTATTAGAAGATAAATCTAGAGATAATGGAGAGGTGTTTGGTTCTCGTTATTTCTTTGGATATGGCACAACTTACTATTTAAATGTGTACCTTAGGTTCTAAAAAAAAAGCTAAACATAAATATTATAATTTCGAGCTTGATTTAAAAGCTCACAAAAAAAGAAAAAATGAAAACAATTAAATTTAACAAAATTATACTACTTGCATTTAGTTTAGTAGTATTTAATGCTTGTGTTCAGGATGATGATTTTGATACACCTGACACAATAAACGCGACTGTAGTAGATTTTCCTGAAGAACAAAAAGTAAGTATTGGTGCTGTTTTAGGGAGTTATTATCAGGAAAATGAACCCTTAACTTTTGAATTCAACTCTCCAAGATATATGGAAGGTTATGTAGTTTCTAGTGATGAAGGTGGAAATTTCTATAAACAATTAGTATTACAAGATGCTCCTGAAAACCCAACAGCTGCAATCGTTGTTCAAGTTGACATCAATCCAGTATTTACAAGATTTGAATTTGGACGTAAAGTGTTTATCAAATTAAATGGTCTTACTGTAGCCGAAGATAATGGTGTTGTTCAATTAGGCCGTCTAAATGGTGACCAACTGGATAGAATTGCAAGTTCTTTAGTTCCTGAACATGTCTTAAGATCTGATGAAACGGCTACTATCGTTCCTAAAGAAGTAAGTATTAGTGAATTTTCAAATGATTTAGAAAGTCAGTATATCAGACTTACAAACGTACGTTTTAATGAAGATCAAGTAGGTATGACTTTTGCTTCAGAAAGTGGTGATAGCTTTGATGGTGAGCGTATTTTAGAGACTTGTATTGGTTCAAGTGTGATTTTAAGTACAAGTACATTTTCAGATTTTAAAGCCTTAACATTACCTGGTGATAGAGGTACAATTGATGGAATCTTAACTCGTGATTTCTTTGATGATTTCTATACAATTTACTTAAATACACCTGAGGACATTAACTTTGACAATCCAGACCCTTGTCCTGAACCATTACTTTCAGCTAACTTTAATGATGTTACCGATAATACAATTTTTAATGTTGAAGGTTGGTTAAATGTAGCGCAAGCTGGATCAGAATTCTGGACAGAACAGGTATTTCAAGGAAATGGTTATGCTGAATTTAGTGCATTTGGAACTAATGAATCTAGTAATATAGGATGGTTGATTTCTCCTGCAATGGATTTAGATGCTGAAGATGGTGAAGTATTAACATTCCAAACTGAACATGCTTTTCCTGATGCTGGACATGATGCCATAAAAGTATTTATCTCAACTGATTTTGATGGTACTGAAGCTGGTGTTGGTAGTGCAACATGGGAAGAATTAGATTTCACATCAAGTTTAGAAAATGATTTTGAAGAATGGTATACATGGACTGAATCTGGTGATATTGCCTTATCATCTTACTCAGGTACAGGTTACATCGCTTTCGTATACACAGGAAGTGACAACAGTAATTTGAACACTACGATTCATGTTGATAATGTTTTCGTTATTGTACAGTAACAAAACTTAATTTACACATATCAAAAACCACATCTTAAATGATGTGGTTTTTTTATCTGAAAACTAAATACAATGACAACATTCGACACTCTTTTTTTTAGTGTTTTTAATCATTATAAGACAACTTATAAACAAAAAGCTAATACGATAGCTGTTGTTTATCTTTCGCTTCTGCAAATTGCTTTAATTCTCGTTTTAGGAGCATTTTTTTCAATATTCTTAGAACAAATGCATGTCAATACATTTTCTGCATCTAAGGGATGGACGCTTTTTATAATGACAAGTGTTTTCATTTACTTTAGAAATTGGATTGTGTACAGTGGAAGAAAGCGAAAAGTACTGAACGCTAAAACTAATAAAAACAAACAAACAACATATAGCATTTGGATGTTATGGTTGCTGCTGTTAGGATGTATATCTCTAGCTATTATTTTATTAAACGCATAAAAAAAGCCTCTTTTACAGAGGCTTTTTTTATTTATATAATTTATAATTCTTATTAATTCTCTCTTTGAATATATACCCAAGCACTTCTGCGCTGACCATCCTGATATTCCATAGTATAGAAATAAGTTCCTACTGGCAATTCATCTCCATCATTCGTTTGTCCGAACCATTCATTCGTATAGTTGGTCTTAGAATAAACTAAAGTTCCATTTCTGTTGAATATTTCAAGTTTAGTTACTCCATAGCTACTCAAATCAAAGATATCATTTTTACCATCTCCATTAGGAGAGATTCCTTGAGGAATAACGCAAGTTTCTAATTCAATTACAGTAATCACTGTACTGTTCGAACAACCTGTATCATTAAAAATGACTTCTATTTCATAATCACCTGCTTCAAGAACAGGAAGTGTTAATCCATTTTCATTAGAGATTAAACCGTTATCTAAATACCAGTTAATAGTCACTTCGCCTTCCGTGTAGTTTTCAGGAGTTGCTTCAATTATAATTGGCACTGTAGCATCAGGACATACTTCATAATCAAAATCAGTAGTGAAAGATGTCAGAGGCTCAGTTCCAATAACCAGATCAAAACTGTTTGTTACATAGCAATCTGCGAAAGCTACTGTTTCAACTCTAACAAATATCGTTTCGCCAGAACTATTATACGGACTTGCTAATGCTCCGGTTGCTGCATCAGCATCTGCTTGAGAATTATGATATGTCACATTAAAATCAGAAGCATCCTGTCCATTAAGTACGTTAGTGTCATGAGCATCTAAATCGAACGTTGCAATACCATCATCGTCATTATCACACCCAATGATGTCAACGCTCTCTGCTGTATGAGTCGGACTTGAAATAGATAAGGTGAATGTAGTCGTTTCAAAACAGCCAGTAACATTATCTTCAATTCTAATATAGATGGTTTGAGGATTAGATGCATTTGTATATGGTGAAACTAACGCATTATTAGCTGAATCTGCATTTGTTTGAGACTCATGATACGTTACCGTAAAATCAGCTGGGTTTTGAGCTCCTAAAACCACACTGTCATTTTGAGTAAGATCAAACTGAGCTTGTGCTGTAGTTGAACACGCTGTTAAATCGTCCGCAGGATTAGCTACCACAGGATTAGGTAAAAATTCAATTAACACTTCATCATCTATAATACAAGATGGTGAAAATATAATTTGAACCGTATAAGTACCTTCTTCAGTTACAGAAAGTGTAGAACCTGTTTCTCCATCAATAACAAATCCGTCTTTATACCATACATGAATCACATTTGGTGCAGATGTATCCAAAATAATTGGTTCGTCTTCGCAAACTGCATTTCCACCAGCAATAGTAATATCACCTCCTAAATCTACTTCTCCAATATCAAAACTACCTGCTTTTAAAAACACACCTGAATCAAAATTAGAATCTCCTGCATCTGCTATCGCTAATTTTATTGTATATGTTTCACCAATATTAACAGGTGAGAACGCGGTAAATACAGTAGTTCTTCCATCAAATGAAATTGGAGGTAGGTTATCTGGAATATATTCCCCAAAAAATTGCTCATTTACCGCTGGACATGAACCATTATCTGGGTGAATATTAGTTACAAGTATAGGTTCATTTGTTCCTGGAACGACAGCTAAATTGGTTGTGTTTCCACTTGAATCAGTTAATAAGAATGCAAAGACATCAGAAAAAGTACACTCAAAAGTTCCCATATCATATTCTTCTGAAGCCATGATAAAATCAAAACTTAATTCATCATTTAAGGGTACAAAGTCAAATTGGATAATTGTTGCATTATTTGTGGTATTATTAACACCAGCTTGCGTAACAATCGTCGTAAGATCTGGATCACCAGGCCAATTTGTAGTTCCTGAACCCATCGCATTTATATTTGGTCCTGCAGCCTCTGAAGCATCACCAGATGTTAATAGTAAACCATCTTCAAAAGGAAAACCTCCATCAGGATTAGAGAAATAACCAATTCCATTTTCTTCTCCAAAATTAGTTCCCGTAGAAAATGTAATATTTGAAATTTGAGCACAAGGGCTGTCAATTAAAATATCTACTACTAATTCTTCGACAGAATATGTGGTTTGATCTACTAGCACATTACCAGAACCTGGTCTGATACAAAGATCGAATGTATAATCTGTAGCATCACTACCTGCTGAAAATATTCTTACATAGTAGGTGTTTCCAACGGTTAAAACTGGTGTTACACTTGCTTCTGCATCTGAACAATACAATTCTACAGGAGCATCACATGTGCCTTCATAAACAGCGTGATCTATATCCTGAAAGAAACCTCCTCCATTGATGTTTAAAATGGAAATTATTTGAATATCATTTAAGGCTGTAAATTCAAACCATACATCGTCATCTGGATCACCTCCACATGTACCATCAGGAACACCTGAATCTGTTGCTTCCAATAAGGTTCCAGGAGTAATTAAAGTACAACTATCATCTGCATTTACTGATGCTACAGTCGCTCCACAAGGATTATCATTAACTGGTGGACAAGCCAACAACTGAATTGCACTACTATTAATAACACAGTTTGCATCCTGATCATTACTTAAAGTAATGACTACATCAACATTAAAAGGAAATGGTCCTACTTGATAAACACCTGTTGCATTAGCAGAAACCGTATTTGCGTCGATGTTATTAGATATGGTAAGCGATGTTGCATCTCCTAAAGTAGATACATTTACATTAACTAAAAACTGATCTCCATTTGCACAATCATCAACAACCTGATACGTAGCTGCTGGATTGATACATGTAGCACATGATACTGTAAAATCTATTCCATCTGAACAACAAAAACTTCCAGACTCACAACTCACTGATCCATCTGAAGTAATTTGAATTGTGATGGTATCTCCAGGAGATTGAAACGTCAATCCTGAAATATCACCATCATTTCCTTCATCATTATAAAGGACAGTTCCATTACCATCTGTTACTAATAAGAAATCAAATGGTGCACCCTCTATTTCTCCTGCATTTATTGTTAAATTAAGAGGATTCCCATCTGAACTTGTATAGGTTAATGTAACAGAATCATTATTTCCATAACACAGGAAACCTGCTATTGGTCCTCCTGTACAATCTACAACAGTATCTAAACAAAGTTCTTGAGTTAATGCTGTACTTGATATCTCACAGTTAGCATCATCATCATTCGATACAGTGATGACTACTGGTGTATTATTAGGATATGGACCAAACTGTACAACACCTGTTGCACTTACTGTCTGATCTGCAC
>JAAEZL010000319.1 GCA_018222875.1 Algicola sp. | reverse complement strand
AGTTTTTCCTTCTGAAAGCAAGTTTTGTCTAATTTTTCTAAAGAATTTTATCATTAGTTTGGAATTTCTCTAAAGTTAGAATAATTATTTAATTCCGTTCGAGTGAGAATAATGAAGCACAACGTAATTGTGTATGGTTTGTTGCGGAAAGACAGCGCACGTGTGCGGCTGGATTTCCGAGGAAAACGTGCGCCTTCGGCACAATTTTCCGTTGTTTAAATATAGTGAATTTTATGTAAGGATTTTAATAGCTTTTCATTGCAGAGCAATGAACTATACACGTTGTTGTGCGTTCGTACTTTTATTCAGATTTGTGTACTTCCAGTTCAATCTCAACCATGAATTCAGGTAATGCTAATCCTTTAACTTCAAGCCAGGAACCAGTTGGAAATCCGTTTTTATATATTTCTGCTCGATATCCTGATTTTTCTAACATCTGTGCCATATCAGTTGTGAAAATATCTTCTTTAACAACATCGTCAAATGTGCAACCAAAGTGTTTTAATATTTTTTCCAGATCAGCATAACAGTTTTTCATCTGCTGTTCTATATTACCAATTGCTGTTGGATTACCTTCATCGTCCATACTTACTGCTCCTGAAATTTTAATGTTATTACCAATTTTTACAGCATGTGAATATCCGTAAGCTTTTTCCACTTCTGGTCGCAAAAGAAAATATTCAGGTTTTTTGGATTCAATGATTACTTCTTTTTCAACTTCTTTTGTTTGTTCTTTTTGCTTTTGTTCACAACTATATAATCCAAAAATTAAAATGCAAAATGTGAATAGAAAAGTTAGTCGGTTGGTTGGTTTTTTCATAATTCTGATTGTTTAGTTTTCCGCTATTTCGTTTTTGTTGAGTTTCGTTTTAAGTATGACGCACAACGTCTCGGCTATGAGTAGTTGCGTGGTTTAGCGATTAACTTTACAAGTACACAAAACTGAAAATCCACGAGGATTTTCAGAAATAGGCAAGAACAAGCAATTACTTATAGCCATTGTTGTAGTGCGTTTTTATTCGTTTTTCTATTTCTATCCAATGGTCTTTTCTCATAGAATACAAAAAGCGGTTATAAAACCTTGTTTTCCATTTAAAAAAACTATTTTTTCTTTTAAAATATGCTTTTGTACAAGCGTCTTTCAGCCATTTTTCGTCAAAGCCATTCCATTCGCCTGCCACACTTATTAAATTTCCTTTAAGTACTGGAAAAACTTCGTAAAGGTCAATTTCCTTTAATTCTGATATGTGTAAGTCCGAATTAAGAAAAGTATTCGTTATCGATTCATAATCCGAATCTTGCAATTCAGTGTCCAAATAAAATTCCGAAATTGCATTCCAAATTGGAATTCGTTTCTCAAGTTCAAGTTCAATGTCTATTGAATTATCTCTTGTCCAAGGATTAATGAATTTCTCATATTCTGTCCATTCAGATTTTATTCGTTTGATTAATTTATCTCCTGCAATCGCGATTGTTCTTTCGTGTGTATGGTAAATTACAAAATCAACATTTTCATCAACGTAAAATGTGTCATTTCCGTTAAATTCCGATACTTTTAGTTCGTCAATTATTTTCGTTTCTTTTGGATAAGTAAACTCGAATATTTTTCCAGTTTTAAGTTCATTGTAAATTCTGTTTAGTTTTTCAAATCCAAAATTTTCGTCAAATT
>JAAEZL010000118.1 GCA_018222875.1 Algicola sp. | reverse complement strand
CGTTGTACACAATATACCAATCACATTCTGAATATCTAAAAACCTCTAGAAAATGGGCTTGTTTGGAATAATTCTCGCTTAAAAAGTTTTCAGAAAATTTAGTGCTAAAATCCCGCAAGAGCAAAAAATTACTCTGCGAGATAATTTCTTTGCACTTACTACTTTTCGTCTTCGAAACAAAAAAAAGCATCCTACTAATAACAGAAAATCAGCCTCTTAAGAATTATTATTTAGATTTATTATAAATAATTTGGATAAACCAAAAGACAAATATATTTTTGTCAAAAATTAACTATTTATATTAAGTCTAAATAAAAACAAATGAAAAACCTATTACCAATCTTAACCTTATTTCTGCTAACAAATTTAACTTTAGCACAAGACGGCACAGTATCAGGAACTGTAAAAGATAACAATCAAGCACCTCTGTTCGGTGTGAATGTTTCTTTAAAAAATACAACTAAAGGCACACAAACAAACGAAAATGGAGAATTTGAAATCTCAAATTTGGAAAATGGCGATTACACGCTTTTAATTTCTTATATAGGTTTCAAAACAAGAGAAATTCAACTTTCAGTTTCAAATAATCAAAACAAAAATTTAGAAACAATTACACTTTACGAGGGAAATGAAATTTTAAGCGAGGTTATTGTAAATGGAGAACGTCGTAACAAATTTTCAAGAAAGAAAACTGCTTATGTTTCAAAACTTCCTTTAAAGGATATCGAAAACACACAAGTTTATAGTACAGTTACTAACGAAATTCTAAAATCACAAATTGTTACAAATTTTGACGATGCGTTAAAAAACGCAACAGGTGTTGAACAACTTTGGACTTCAACTGGTAGAGGTGGCGATGGTGCTGGATATTTTTCGCTTCGTGGGTTTTCCGTACAACCACAATTGGTAAATGGACTTCCAGGTCTGACAAATGGAACAATAAATCCTGCTAACATTGAACGTATTGAAGTACTAAAAGGTCCTTCTGCAACTTTGTTCGGAAATGCAGTAAGTTCTTATGGTGGACTTATAAATGTTGTTACCAAAAAACCGTATGTGGGCACTGGCGGAGAATTATCTTTCACTTCTGGAACTTATGGGCTTAATCAAATCGTGGGAGATTTTAATACTGCTTTGAGTAAAGAAGATAATTTATATTTCAGATTAAATACAGCTTACACTACCGAGCAAAGTTTTCAAGATGCTGGTTTTAGAAAGTCATTTTTTGTTGCACCATCGTTATCTTACAAAGTAAACAACAGACTTTCTTTCTCGTTTTATGGAGAAATTACCCAAGCGGAACAAACGAACCCAACTTTCTTATTCCTAAATAGAAGTGCACCAACGGTTGCATCAAATCTTGATGAACTTAACTACAATAACAAGTTGTCGTTTACAAGCAACGACTTAACGTTACAAAATCCAACACAGAATTACAGGATTGAAATGGATTACAAGTTATCGGATACGTGGCAATCGCAAACGTTACTTTCCAAAAGTTCAACTTCTACAAAAGGATATTATTCATACTTATTTGATTTCGGCATTTTAGAAGGCAATACGTATTCTCGTTTTATCAATAAACAGAATGCAAATACACAAACAACGGACATTCAACAGAACTTTATCGGAGATTTCAAAATTGCTTCATTACGAAATAGAATGGTCGTTGGTATCGATTATTTCAATGAAACACAAACAAACAACAGCACAGGATATGCATTTTACGGAAATGTTACGCCAGATGGTGGTTCTAATGGGGATAATCCTTTTACACCAGATGTAGAAGATGATTTATTTCCACTTTCAACTTCAGGTGTTGATGCTGCTTTAGCTTCACAAGGCGTTAGTAACGTAAAGTCAAAATACCACATTTATAGTTTATATGCGTCTAACGTCATCAATTTTACAGATAACCTTTCGGCAATGATAGGTTTACGATTAGACCATTTTGATAATGAAGGGGATTTAGCAAATCTTGATGATGATTATGACCAAACTACCTTATCACCAAAATTCGGAATCGTTTATCAACCCATAAAAGACAAACTATCTGTTTTTGGAAACTACCAAAATGGTTTTACCAATGTAGCACCTCAATTAGTAGGTAATCCTGATGATGGTCCGCAAACTTTACAAACTTTTGACCCAGAACAAGCAAACCAATTAGAATTTGGTATTAAAACAAATCTCTTTAATAATCGCTTAAATGCAACGATTAGTTACTATGATATTAAAGTGAAAGACCGTGTAATTACAGACCCTTCATCACCTTTCAATAAAATTCAAGGTGGCGAAGTAGTAAGTAAAGGTTTTGAAATTGAAATCAACGCCAACCCATTTAAAGGACTAAATATTAGAGCTGGTTTTAGTAGCAATGATAGCGAAACTACGGAATCCGATAATACTGAAATTCTGAACAGAAGACCACTTGAGGCTGGACCAGAAACGCTTTACAATTTTTGGGCGAATTATGAATTTCAAGATGGAACTTTAGACGGTTTTGGAATTGGTTTAGGGTTTAATGGAGCAAGTGAAAGTTTTGCGATAAACTACGAATCGACTGGCGAATTTATTCTGCCAAGTTATACGATTGCAAACGCTTCCGTTTTTTACCAAGCTGATAAATACAGAATTGGTTTAAAGCTGAACAATGCTTTTAACAAGGAATATTACAAAGGTTGGACTACCATAAATCCACAAATGCCAAGAGCATTATTGGCAAACATTTCATATCAATTCTAATTAGTCAAGTGAGAAAGAGCAACTTTTTATTCAGGTTGCTCTTTTTTAAATATAAAATAATGACAGCTAAAAAATTCATATTTCAATTACATAAATATTTAGGTTTAACAACAGGCTTGGTAGTTTTTATTGTGTCTATAACTGGTTGTTGTTGGGCGTTTAGAGATGAAATTGAAAGTCTTTATGATGACTATAAAAAAGTCACACCACAAGACCAATCAATATTAACACCAACAAAAGCAAAGGAATTAGCAAAAGAAATATTTCCAAACAACACAGTTCACGGAACTCTATTCAAAAAAGAAGATGATGCAATTGAAGTCATATTCTATGATGCCGAACCAGAATTTTATCAAAGTGTTTTCTTAAATCCATATTCAGGCGAAGTGATTCAAGTAGATAATCATCTGTCAGGATTTTTTGCATTTATTCTAAAAGGTCATATGCGGCTTTGGTTACCCAAAACTATTGGCGAACAAGTTGTTGGAGTTTCTATTTTAATTTTCATATTAATTATCATTTCAGGTTTTATTATTTGGCTACCCAAAAAGCGTAAAAACTTAAAACAACGTTTAAAATTTGATTGGAAAAAAACAACACGTTGGAAACGTAAAAACTTTGATTTGCATACTGTGGTTGGCTTTTACATCTGTTCACTTGCATTAATTTTAGCTTTTACAGGCTCAATGATGACTTACAATTGGTTGAAATATGTAGTTTACAAATCAACAGGTGGCGAAAAAGAGGCACGTTTTATTATTCCTGAAAACCAAAGCGAAATCGGAGAAAGAAATAGTAAAATTCCAATGGACTATTTAATTACAAAACTTTCAAAAGAAAACCCAAATGCAGAAAGTTTTGAATTACACTATCCCAAAACAGCGGATGAAAGTATTTACGTAGAAGTTTCAAACAGCAAAGGAATATATTACGATTCCGATTTTAGGTTTTTTGACCAAAACACGCTGGAAGAAATAGAAACACCAAGTATATACGGAAAATACGAAAATGCAAAAGTTGCGGACAAAATTCAGCGAATGAATTACGACATACACATTGGAGCAATTGGCGGAATTGCGGGAAAAATTATTGCGTTTTTGGTTAGTTTGCTAACGGCAAGTTTGCCTGTAACCGGAGTTTTATTGTGGTACGGACGGAATTATAAAAAGAAAAAAGTTTTAGAGAACATTAAAGTTTAGTACACAAATTACCATTCCACACACTTTTACGCCAACACTACATCCAAGCAAAAAAGAGTGTTCCATTACATCGTAAAAGAAACATTTGAAAAGAAAACTTTTGAGTAAGTTAATTGCATATTTACTATGGCTTGTGCTATCTGAAATTGGGACAAATCATAAATAGAAAGTAAATACATAAACGGAATCTATAGTGCTTTAATCAAAGGCTGGGAAATAAATACTGTGTACAACAATGTATATAAAACATAGCTAATACAGGCTTTCCGAAAGGTTTTCGCTTCTTTATTAAGTCCGCCAAATTTTTATTTTTGTATATTTAGAATTTAAAAGATAAATAGTAAAAAATAAAAATTCGGCTCGTGTATAATCCGAAAGTTCAACGTCTTTTTACACGCTACGTTTCATATACTAGACCGTTACCTGCAATATGACAACACAAAAAACATAATAGAAAAAATGGCGAAAAAGAAAATTGAAAAAGTTTACGAGAAATTAAGCAACGAGTACGAAATATTTGCCGAAAACGATAATGAATGGGAAAAAAACGGACTTAACAGTACGGATTTTAAAAGTTTGGTCTCTGTAATGCTTTCAACAATGACACACACAAAACGGGTAATCCGAGCGTGCAATGCCCTATATGATAAAGCTACAACACCAAAAGAAATATTGGATTTGTCAGATGACGAACTTACCGAGTTGATTAAACCTGTGGCACATTATAATCGAAAGACAAAACATTTAAAAGAAATGTGCCAACAGTTAATTGACAATCACAACGGAGAAGTACCACGAACGGAAAAAGAACTTTTGGAACTACAAGGTGTGGGACGGAAGTGTACAGATATAATGATGAATTTTAATTTTGGTGGAGACACCATTGCAGTTGACACACACGTACACAGAGTTTTGAACCGACTTGGAATAGTGGAAACTAAATCCAATGAAGATACCGCTGACGAAATAAACAGACTTACACCAAAAAAATATAAAAAACACGCTCACGAGTGGCTAATACAGCACGGAATGAACATCTGCAAATCAAGAAAACCTAAATGTGAAGAATGTATCGTTTCCGATTTATGTGACTATTATGAAAAAGAAAGTTAAACCAAACAATAAATACTGCAGGTAACAATGGCTATAAGTAATTGCTTGTTCTCGCCTACTTTGGAAATTCCGCAGGAATTTCCAACTTGGTGTGTACTTGCAAAGTTAAGTGCTAAACCACGCAACTACTCATAGCCGAGACCGTTAGCCTTCATTATTTCCAACTATTAACCAATGATAAAATTCTTTAGAAAAATTCGACAAAAACTGCTCTCTGAAAACAAATTCGGAAAATATCTGACTTATGCTATTGGAGAAATTATATTGGTTGTAATCGGAATTTTAATAGCACTTTACATTAATAATTTGAATACGGACAAACAAGAATCAATTACTCTAAAAGGATATCTGAATAACATAGCGGAAAATATAAAATCGGACCAAACAAATCTTAAAGAGATTATTGCTTTCCGAGACAGTTCAGTAATTAGCTCAAAGTATTTTATGAAAATGATTGAACAGGAATCTAAAGAACAATATACAGCATATTTTTCTAAATACTTCAAATTTAATCCTTGGCTTGACGAATCCTTTCAATCAAATCAAAGTGGTTTTGAAGCTTTGAAAAATTCTGGATACTTGAACAAAATTCAGCGGACTGATTTAGAAACTGAATTATATAAATATTACAGTTTAGTCCAAAAAATTAAAGACGAGGAACAAAGTCTCAACAACTTTATGGAAGAGATGGAATATGACATGTATAAAAACAATGTGGTACAAAAAACAAAACCAATAATCAGAAAACTATTTAGGAAAATTGAAACAGAAAAAGATATTGTCGAATTGCAGAAAATATTGAATTATCCAGCTTTCGTTGGTAGTCATTCAAGAAATGCAGGTACAAGCTATATGAATAAACTCTATGAACAGCTGACTGAAATTAGCAACAGTCTTATGAATGAAATTGAAAAAATAACGAAAGGCTAACAATGCATGTATTTTATGTCTCGTCTCGGGCTAAATTTGAAACTCCCCAATTAATCGTAAATTGGTCCAACGGATAAAAACGTTGGCGCGGCGCAATTGCGCTTGCTGAATCGCACGCAGAGACGAGCTCTGCTTCCACCCTAGCCTTCGGCTAGGTGTTCTTGCCGATTCAGCCGCAGTCACGCCACAAAACATATACAAGACCGTTACAAACAATTTTAACCGAACTATACGAAATGAAAAAACTGAATTTACTGCTTGGACTTTTAATCGGATTAACGATTTTATCTTGTTCTTCTGATAGTAATGATTCAAACTCAAATGAACCTACAATTATTGGAGAATGGGTTTTGGTCAATCAAATCTACGATGGACAAAATGAAAATTTATCGGATTGTGAATTACAAGAAACTCTGACTTTCAATTCAAATGGAACTTTGATTTCATATTATACTGATAATGACCCTTGCGAATTTTTTACAGACAATCAACAATATGAGTTAAATGGAAGTGAACTAAAAATTATTTTCGGTCAAAATTCGGATTTTAGATATAATGTTTTAGATCTGACAGAAACTGAATTGAGTATTGAAAACTTCTATAGAAATGGTGAAACTCTTGAAGAAAACAATAGAACAACATACGAATATGAAAAAGTGGAATAAAAAACTGTTTGTAACACCGTGTATAATTCATTGCGGTAAGCTGGCTAAATAAATGATTATTTCCTACAAATTACTATCTTAGTCTCAACGGAAAAATTTGAGCAAAACAGCTTGCGTCTTTCCAGCGGAACATCAGCCGCATACGCAAGCTGTAAAACCGCAACAAATCATACACAAATACGTTAGGCACAAGCAAAAAGAAAATAATATGGAATGGATTTATGACATAAGTGATCCGCTTTGGGAAACTCTAGTAGGAAGCCTATTGATTTTTATTGTTATCGTAGTAGTAACTAGAATTATCGGACTAAGATCCTTTGCGAAATTTACTGCCTATGACTTTGCTTTTACAGTTGCCATCGGTAGTATTATATCTTCAACTTTGACATCAAGTACAAGTATTGCACAAGGCTCTGTTGCCATAGCAAGTCTTCTTCTTCTTACATACATATTTTCATCTCTTCAGAAATCTTTCAAATCTTTAAGTTCAATAATTTCAAATAAACCACTGCTTTTAATGGATGGCAGCGAAATATTGGACGAAAACCTTAATTATGCCAGGATTGAGAAAACTCAGTTGATTGCTAAACTCAGAGAAGCAAATGTAATTGACTTTAGTCAAGTAAGAGCTGTTGTTTTAGAATCGACTGGAGACATATCAGTATTACATACTTCTGACGAAAAAGCAGAGCTCAATCATGAATTGTTGAAAGGTGTTAGAAGAAATCCTTAAAGTATTAACTTGCCAGTGCCTAACACTGTGTATAGTTCATGCTATGTTGGTAATAAAAAGAATATTTCCTACTTTTAGTAATAATTAATAACAAACACCGAAAAATCTTAACTGCTCAGCAGTCGCGCTTTTTCTCCCGCGGAATTTTCGCCATAAACGGCTCATCCAAACGCAAAAGCGCTCGGCTGAAATTCCCCACAAACCATACACAAACTCGTTAGCAAAAATTAATGGAAACGCCCATTCGAAATAAGGTTTATATTACAAATTTTGTATTCCTTTTTGGAATAACTCTTCTTTTCTTGAATGACCAATTCTTTAAATTCAAGTTCTCAAATTTCCTGACAGGAAAAATTTCTGATATCTGTGGAGTAATTATATTTCCTATGTTATTGGCTTACATATTCCCTAAATTAAAGGAATACAGCATTGTACTTTCATCATTAGTTTTTATTTTTTGGAAAAGTGAATATTCACAAGGTTTAATCGAGTTTTATAATAGTATTTCTCCAATAGAGACATCAAGAGTTATTGACTATACTGATCTACTAGCATTACTCTTTATTCCAATCCCATACTATTTGATTAAGAATCCTAAAATATTAAGTTCATTTAGCTTCAAGAAGTTAAATGAAAAAATAATACTTATTCCAGTATTTCTTATCTTAATATCGGAATCTCCACCTACTAGCTATTATTATACATACAGTGATGGAAATTTAATATGTAATAAATGTACTACCACAGTTAATTACAGCACAAATGACTTAATAGTCAAACTAAAAGACAACGGAATCATATTTGATTCTATTAAACCAATTTATGTCAGAGGAGTTGTCGACTCTACTTCCTACTTATGTCTAAAAAAAGAATTGATAATTGATAAGGACACACTAAGGGATATATACATCACATTACGTTCATCCAACGAAAATAAAACGATAATATATTTCAACGGAATGAATGTTCCTAAAGATCTTACAAATAAAAAACTTAAAAGAAAACTCAGAAAATATTATTCCAAGTTAATCGCTACTGAATTAAAGAAGAGATTATAACTTTTGCTAACAATGTGTAAAGTTCATTGCTCTTGATGGTTAACAGAAAGAAAAAATCTAACGTAAAATTTACTATATTTAAAAAACGGAAAAATAGTGCTGACAGCGCAAGTTTTCCTCGGAAAACCAGCCGCATTCGTGCGCTGCTTTTCCGCAACAAACCTTACACGAACACGTTGGCAAACATTTGAGAATTGATGAATAAAAAAATAATTTGCGTTTGGATAGGAACTTTTGAGTCTAAAAAAAAACTTCACCAAAACTATCTGAATTTTGATTATGAAAACGAAGAAGAGCCTGAATCTGAATTTGCTAAAGATACTGGATTGGAATATTATGATGAAGATTTTATGGAAAGTTGGTGGTTTAACGAACTGAATTTAAATGAACTGTCCGAATACAAAGACGACTTACTCGACTCTGAATATTTTTTCGACGAACTCATTACTGAATTGGAAAAACGTAATCTGGATAATCGAAATTTCATTTCTTTCTTGTTTGGAGAAAATGGAATAAACTCAACAAACGAAATACTGTTTGAATACAAAGGAATTGAAACGAACGACAAACCTATTGAGTTTGTTTTCAAAAAAGAATATCAACCGAAATAAAAAACGATTTGCCAACAACGTGTATAGTCTATTGCTAATGATCCGAAACTCAAAGATTTTTTCTTACATTTAAAAAAACATACATCGGAAAAACATCGCGAGCAGCGCACGTTTTTTCCTCGGAAAACCAGCTGCGCACGTGCGCTGCCATTTCCGCAACAAACCATACACAATTACGTTGCCAGTAATGCGGAAATGAAAAAAACGATAAGTCTCATATTAATTCTT
>JAAEZL010000117.1:2472-9295 GCA_018222875.1 Algicola sp. | reverse complement strand
GTGCTAAATCTTCATTTCTTGGAATGTTTACTGGAGAAGAGGTTCTGGATTCGACACCTATAATATTAGCTTCTTCAGTATAATAACCATGCATTTTTTCACCAAATGCCTTGAATCCTTTTCGCAATGAACTTCCAATTAATTTTGGCAACAAGGAATGCAATGGTGCCGATTTCAAGCCTGGCTGATAAGAGGTTTCATTCAGATTAGCAGACAATTTACCTTCCACAAAATCGGTTAATCGTTGTCCAGGAGCAGATTGACTTCTACCTCCAGAGGTAAAGGCTAAACGCTCTAAATCCTTTTGGTATTCAAGAGCTTTCAATGCTCCGAAATGTTCATATTTGTACAAATCTTTTTCCGCATTGATTTTCACAACAATACCAGAATTGGCAAACTTGTTATTTCGCTTTGAAGGCGACATGCCATTTACCACAACCTCTCCATTTGTTGTTGCTGCAGGAACAATAAAACCACCAGGACACATACAAAACGAGTACACGCCTCTGTCATTGATTTGCTGTACTAAACTATAAGCAGCAGGAGGTAACAATTCGTGACGTTTTTCACCTTTGCAATGGTATTGAATTCCGTCTATGATGTTTTGTGGGTGTTCAACCCGAACTCCCATAGCGAACGATTTTGCATTTAATGCGATGTTTTTATCATGCAATAAGTGGAAAATATCACGAGCTGAATGTCCAGTTGCTAAAATGACTTTTTCAACAACTAACTCATTTCCACTCTGAAGTTGAATAGCTTTTATTTTATGGTCTTTAATTGTGAAATCTGTTACTCTGGTTTCAAAATGAACTTCACCACCAAACTTTAAAATGGTTTCTCTAATATTCTGAACAACTTTAGGCAATTTATTGGTTCCAATATGAGGATGAGCATCCACTAATATTTGGTCTGTTGCACCATGAAAGACTAAATTTTCGAAGATGCGTCGAACATCTCCGCGTTTCAAACTTCGCGTGTAGAGTTTGCCATCACTATAAGTGCCAGCTCCGCCTTCTCCAAAACAATAGTTGGAATCCTCGTTAACAAAATGGTCTTGATTTATGGCTTTTAAATCTCTACGACGATCCTGAACATTTTTGCCTCGTTCTAAAACAATAGGCTTAAACCCTAATTCTATACATCGCAATGCTGCCCACATTCCTGCTGGTCCGAAACCAATAATATGAACAGGTTTAGCATCAGAAACATCTTTATAATCAAAAGTGTAGTTTGAACTTTCTGGAACAGGTTCGTTGATATACACTTCTACTTTGTAATTTAACATGATCGTTCGCTTACGAGCATCAATTGATTTTCTCAGAATTTTAATTCCTGTTATTTCTGAAGGGTTGATACCTAAATCATAGGCTGCTTTATTGAGTAATCCGTCAGGTTGAGCTTCTTCGTGAAGATTAATGCGTAATTGTAAGGCTTTTATCATACTTCGAAATTAATGAATATTCAAACAACAAAAACACCTTAAGTTAAATTTATAGCTTAAGGTGTAAATCGTTTATTCGTAGTTAATTATTCTTCCTGACTGATGCTTTTGATATTGTTAGGAAAACGATACTAATTTAAAAGTATCTCACTACAAGATACTACTTATAATTAAGACGTAATTTACAATCAAAAGGTTGCCTTTCGCTAAAGACAGGAAACGACTATTTAAAAAGGGTAAGTTATTTTCTCAAATAGGTAATAAACGAAAATGCATAGGCATGATTCTCGTCTGCATCATGTGTTACGCGATTAATTTCTTTCCATTGCAATGGATCTATTTCAGGAAAGAAGGTATCGGCATTTTCAAAACTTGAATGCACACGGGTTAATTCAATTTTGTCTGCTAAAAGCATTGACTGTTTATAGATTTCGCCACCACCAATTATAAAAGGTTGTTTATCATGTCTTGCAGCATCAATCGCATCATCTAAACTATTAACAACAATGACACCTTCAGGAACTTTGTAACCGTTTTGTCTCGTAATCACAATATGTGTTCTGTTAGGCAGCGGTTTTTTGAAACTCTCGAAGGTTTTTCGTCCCATGATAATATGATGTCCATTAGTAAGTGCTTTAAATCGCTTAAGGTCATCACTTAAATGCCAGATTAAATCATTGTCTTTGCCAATCGCATTTTGTTCACCTGCTGCTACAATTATAGTGAGGTCAGGTGTTTTTTTTTGTGAAGTTATCTCATTATCGAGAATTTGGTTGTAGGCTTGTGATTTAGCAATTTCTTTTTCTTCTTTAAGGTATTCCTGAGTGAGTTGGTCAATGCGCTCTTGCTGTTTGGCCACAAGTGCTTCACGCTGCTGATCTTCCCAGTCTTTACCCATAAACTTATGAGTAATAAAAACCGATACAAAATGATATACAAATACGAATAGCCATAAAATGATGGCAATGACAAACCAATCAAGTCCGAAAATTTTTAAATCTTTACCAATTCCAAGGACTGTATTTGCCAAAATAAGAAATACAGCACCAATCAAAAAAATTACAAAATGAATGTACAATCGTTTTTTTTGTGCAATACGTTTTTCAGCAGCTTTAATTAATGCTAATTGCTCCTGATCTATACTTGGCTTTGTTTTCTTTTTTCCGAACATAATTGTTAATATTTACAACTATAAAGTTATGATTTTTAACGCAAACGTTGTAATGTTTTTAATTTAAAATTTATGGGTCATTACGAAAACGTTATCGCGCTAAAGTTGTTGAAAATCAGCAGTTAATAAATGAATCTATACTTGCTAATCTCATAATATTTAAGTGTTATTTATTCGTACTTTAAAGTAAAAAGCGCTTAATTTTATCAAATTGATAATTCTTTGGTTTAGAACTCAATATTAGTTTGCGTGTGTATCTTTCTTTTATACATTTGCTTGATAATTAAATTTATAGCATTATGGCAATTACAAAACAATACTTAAAGAGCAAACCAGTTTGTAAGGTAACTTTTACTGTACCTGCTGAAGAAGCAAAAAAAGTAGCAGTTGTAGGAACATTTAACGGTTGGAACGAAAAGAAAGCAGTTCAACTTAAGAAATTAAAAAACGGAAACTTTAAAGGGACTGTTGATTTAGAAAAAGACAACTCTTATGAGTTTAGATACGTAGTTGATGGTACTTACATCAACGACGAACAAGCAGATGCTTACGCATGGAATGACTTTGCAGCAGCTGAAAATGGTGTCTTAAATTTGTAACAGATTTCGTTTTACAACATTAAAAAAGGGCTTTCAAATTTTGAAAGCCTTTTTTGTATTTTATGGGTTTATTGAAAGTAAAGTGTCATTAACAAACTAAAAGGAGTGTTAACAGCTACTCCGTCCTGAGTACCTGGCTCTTTAAATCTTGGAAGACGTTTGGCAACCTTAATAGCTTCTATGGCAGTTGCCCTGTGATTGGCTTTAGCGTTGACGTTTTCTATTTTTCCTTTTGTATTGATCGTGAATTCTAATAAAAACTGAGTTGATTGTTCCAAAGGCATAACGCGACTTGCCATGTCAATATCAAAACTCATTTTAATAAAGTTCATGATTTTTTCTTTCGAGCATTCTTCTAAAGCTTTGTTGGTTGATTCCTTATCACAACCTCTATATACTGGATATTTACTTGAATCTTCAGGTTTGTCCTCGGTGTTTTCCTGACTAAAAAGAAAGGTTCCACAAAGTATGAAAATAAAAAAAAGTGCTAATGTTTTCATACAATCTAAACCGCTACAGCGCCTTTAATGTGAGGATGCGGATTGTAATCTACTAAGGTGAAATCTTCAAAATCGAAATCGAAAATGTCTTTTACATCAGGATTTAAGATCATTTTTGGCAATGGTCTTATATCACGAGAGAGTTGTAATTCTAATTGCTCAAAATGATTACTGTAAATATGTGCATCACCAAATGTGTGAATAAATTCTCCAGCTTGATAACCACAGACCTGAGCCATCATCATCGTTAATAAAGCATAAGATGCTATGTTAAACGGAACACCTAAAAAGATATCTGCACTACGTTGATAGAGTTGGCACGATAATTTTCCATCACCTACATAAAATTGAAAAAAGGCATGACAAGGAGGAAGCGCTGCTTTTCCATTGGCTACATTGTCGCCAAACGATTTTGAAGTATCTGGCAAAACGGAAGGATTCCAGGCAGAGACCAACATACGACGACTGTTAGGATTATTTTTCAGTGTGTCAATCACGTCTTTAATCTGGTCGATGTCATCACTATTCCAGTTGCGCCATTGGTGACCATAAACAGGACCCAAATCGCCATTTTCATCAGCCCAGTCATTCCAGATCCGAACACCATTATCTGTTAAATACTTAGTGTTTGTATCACCTTTTAAAAACCAGAGCAATTCGTATATAATTGATTTTAAATGTAATTTTTTAGTTGTTACCATTGGGAAACCTTCACTTAAATCAAAACGCATTTGATAACCAAAAACACTTTTGGTTCCGGTTCCTGTACGATCTCCTTTTTCATTTCCTTGTTCTAAAACGTGCTTAACTAAGTCGTGGTATTGTTTCATGTTTTCTTCCTGCGATGACAGAAATCTATTTAAATTAAACTTTAACTAAAATCTTAAAAGCCACTTCTATTGCGCTCAATTTAACAGCATAAAAGTGATTACGAATGTAATTAAAATGAAAGAAACCGACTTGAAATATTCTATTGCAGATATTAAAAGTTATTAACTATAAACTAAAGACCTTTCGACTGCGCTCAAGGAGACATTTAGTATACATTACCCGATAATCATTCCAGCGATAGTTGCTGAAATAAGAGAAGCAATTGTTCCTCCAATTAAAGCCTTCATACCAAATTTAGACAATTGTGTACGTTGACCAGGAGCTAAAGAACCAATTCCTCCAATTTGAATTCCAATAGAAGCAAAGTTGGCAAAACCACATAGCATATACGTTGCCATGATAATTGATTTCTCGTAAGTTAAATGTGTTGCATTGGCAACGTTCTTGAGGTCTGCTAATTGAATATAACCTACAAATTCACTGGCAGCTAATTTGATACCCAAAAGTTGTCCCATTAACATGATATCTTCTTTGGCAACACCAATTAACCACATTAACGGAGCGAAAATGGTCCCTAATATAGCTTCTAATGAAAATGCATCATAAGGAGAATTAGCAGCAACCCAGTCATTTAAACCACCAATAGTGCCAATTTTTAATAAACCATAATTAATCATGGCTATGAAAGCAACAAAAACTAAAAGCATAGCACCAACATTAACGGCAAGTCTAAGACCTTCTGTTGTACCATTGGCAATAGCATCTAAAAAGTTAGAACCAATTTTTTCCTGAGATACATGAACATCAGTATTTACTTTTTCAGTCTGTGGATATAAAATTTTAGAAATCACAATAGCTCCAGGAGCTGCCATTACAGAAGCTGCCAATAAGTGTTTAGCATACACTAATTTTAACGCTTCATCATCACCTCCTAAAAAACCAATGTAAGCTGCCAGAACTGCTCCAGCAACAGTTGCCATTCCACCAATCATAACAAGTAATATTTCAGACTTGTTCATTTTTTCTAAATACGCTTTTATCAGTAAAGGTGCTTCCGTTTGTCCTAGAAATATATTTCCAGCAACACTTAAACTTTCTGCTCCGGAAATGCCTAATAATTTAGATAATAACCATCCCATAGCTTGCACCACTTTTTGAATAATTCCTAAATAGAATAAAACTGAAGTTAATGCAGAAAAAAATAAAATAGTTGGTAATACCTGAAACGCAAAGATGAATCCATAAGACGTAACGTCCATGAATCCACCAAATAGAAATTCACTTCCTGCTTGCGTGAATCCTAATATTTTTATAAAAATTTTCCCTACAAATTCAAAAATCGATTTTATAAAACCAACTTTTAAAACACCAATTGCAATAATAAGTTGAAAGGCTAAACCAATACCAACTGTTTTCCAATTTACTGCTTTGCGATTGCTACTGAATAGAAAAGCAATAAAAATCAATGTAATCATTCCCAGTACACCTCGCCAAAGACTTGTTATAGAAAAGCCTTTACTTGGAATAACTGTTGAAGCGTTGGGTTCTGCAACATCAGATACAGCTTCAGCAATTTTAGGTGCTATGAATTTGTAAATGGTTTTGTTTTCTGAAAGTACTAAAGTAGAATCGGTAAGTTCGGAAATTTTGTATCTTCTGGTAGTATTTAAAGAATCATTATAGTAAAAAACCAATAAGTTATTTTGATACATGTAATCACCAGAAGCTTTAATATTTTTTGCTTGAAGTGAATATTCAAATTCTCCTGATTTTAGATGAATAGCATCAGTGTCTAGTATTTCAAATAATGATGATCCATTTTCATCTTGCACTGCATCAAATTGCCATTTCTTTTCTAAATCTTGCCCAAAGCTTGTTGTTAGTCCAAAAAAAATAGCTGCAAGAGCCAGTAGAACATGTTTCATCTGAAAGTGTGTTTAACGTTTAGAAATTTCATCTCGAATTTTGGCTGCTTTCTCATAATCTTCATTATTTACAGCTTCATCTAAAAGTGTATTGAGTTCTTTAAGGCTTTTGTCTTTGTAGTTTTCCTGAACACTTGCTTCAATTTCTTCAGCAACAAAATCATCTACCAAAATACTATCTTGTTCTTCTTCTCCTTTTTTAGGATTCACTTTCAGGTAAATTCCAGCTTTATCTAAAATGTTTTTATACGTAAAAATAGGTGCCTGAAAGCGCAAGGCCAAAGCAATGGCATCGCTGGTTCTGGCATCAATAATCTCTTCAATTTTATCACGTTCACAAATCAGACTTGAAT
>JAAEZL010000117.1:0-2462 GCA_018222875.1 Algicola sp. | reverse complement strand
ACCAGTTTGTGAATAATGACTTGTTTGACAACAACATCAAAGCGGTCTGCAAAATTTTTAAACAAATCATGAGTAAGTGGTCTTGGAGGTCTGATTTCTTTTTCTAGAGCAATCGCTATAGATTGCGCTTCAAAAGCTCCAATTACAATAGGAAGTTTGCGATCACCATCAACTTCATTAAGAATTAAGGCATACGCACCATTTTGGGTTTGGCTGTATGAAATTCCTTTTATGTTTAATTTTACTAAGCTCATAATATAAAAAACGCAAAGAACTGTTTAAATTAGGACTTTACCAACTGCAAAATGCAGATTTGTGACTAAAGAACCAAATTGAAACAGCCCTTTTCAATACACAATTTAAAAAAAATTATGCGTTTTGAGCTTTAAAAGCTTTTAATTTTTCAATGAGTGTTGGAACAACTTCAAATGCGTCACCTACGATTCCGTAATCTGCAGCTTTAAAGAAAGGTGCTTCAGGATCTGTATTAATAACCACTTTTACTTTTGAAGCATTAATTCCTGCTAAATGCTGAATTGCTCCAGAAATACCTATAGCGATATATAAATTAGATGCCACAGGTTTTCCTGTTTGTCCGACGTGTTCACCATGTGGTCTCCATCCTAAATCTGAAACTGGTTTAGAGCAGGCAGTTGCAGCACCTAAAACATCGGCTAATTCTTCAATCATTCCCCAGTTTTCTGGACCTTTTAAACCTCTTCCGGCAGATACTACGATTTCAGCATCAGCAATAGTGACCTTATCTGTAGCCTTATCTACTGATTCTACTTTTACTCCAGCATCTGGAATTGAAGGCGAAAAGTCTTCAGCTGTCGCACTTCCATTAGATTCCACTAAACCAAAAGCATTTTTAGATACGCCAACGACTTTAACATCTGTGTCTATTGTTGTCATATTAAAAGCTTTATTTGTAAAGGCAGTACGCTTAACTGTAAAAGGAGATGTGCTTGAAGGCGCTTCAACAACGTTAGACGCATAACCAGCATGTAAACCTACAGCTAAAATTGGAGCAATATATTTACTATCTGCACTTGAACTTACAATAACAACTTTTGCACCTTCTTGTTTAGCAGCTTGTTCAATTGAACTCGCATACGCTTTTGCATTAAATGAAGATAAATCGTTATTTGACACGTTCAATACTTTGTCAACACCATATTTTCCTAACTCTGAAGTATCATTTGCATTGATGGCTACAGCAGTCACTGTAGTTCCCATTTGATTTGCAACAGCTTTGGCATAGGAAGCCGCTTCTAAAGCTGTTTTTTTAAATTTTCCTTGTTCTGATTCTGTATATACTAAAACTGACATGTTGTTTTTTTGTTTTGTCATTCCTGAACTTGATTATTTATTAAAATCTATTTTAATTTTAGGATTTTATGAATCTTCGATTTCAGGATTTCATTAATTATTTCTTAAAAATTGTATAGTTTCCGAAGCAACACTTCGACTGCGCTCAGTGTGACAATTCAGAATACTTTAGAAGCCTAAATCACTTTAGCTTCGTTATGAAGTAAATTGATTAGTTCATCAATATTATCTGCATCTACTAAAGTTACAGCGCCTTTTGGAGCTGGTTTTTCAAATTTTACAGAAGCAGTTTCTGCCGAAGCATCAGTAGGTTCAACAACGGTTAACGGTTTTTGACGCGCCATCATAATTCCTCTCATGTTTGGAATTCGAAGATCACTTTCTTCAACCAATCCTTTTTGTCCACCAATAACCAGAGGTAAACTTGTTGAAACCGTTTCTTTTCCACCATCAATCTCACGCATTGCTGTAGCGTTTGTTCCATCAACTTCCAGACTGATACAGTTTGTTACAAAATTTGCATTGGTTAGAGCAGCTAACATTCCTGGAACCATTCCTCCATTGTAATCAATAGATTCGCGACCAGCAATCACTAAATCATAACCACCATCTTTGACAACATTTGCTAATTCTTTGGCAACCTGAAAACCATCTTTAGCTTCAGTATTGACTCTAATGGCAGCATCTGCACCAATTGCCAAGGCTTTACGAAGTGTAGGCTCTGTTTCTGGTCCGCCAACATTAACAACAGTGACATTTGCACCTTGTTTTTCTTTAAACCACATAGCACGAGTTAATCCAAATTCATCATTTGGATTGATGACAAACTGAACACCATTGGTATCAAATTTTGTATCATTTTCAGTGAAATTAATTTTTGAAGTCGTATCAGGTACGTGACTAATACATACTAATATTTTCATATTGAAATGTTTTATTTTGAGTGTATATTTTTTCTAAAGCACGAAGATAATTATAATAATTTGAATTTTACTATGCGTGCATAGTAAAATTTACATAAATTTAAGATTTTGACTCTGTGATTATAAAATAATTATAAATAGTCAATTATATTATTAATTATTCAACTTTTTATGTTTTTAATAAATGTGAGGTATTTAATTCAGAAA
>JAAEZL010000116.1:3050-9348 GCA_018222875.1 Algicola sp. | reverse complement strand
CACATCAACAATTAAAGGAGCATCAATGATTTCAATGTTTTGTTTTGCTGCTTCAGATAAGGTGTAACGTTTGGCTTGGGTCAAATCAAATCGTAGATATACCTGACTTGAAATTAAATTAATTACAACAATGACAATCAATGTAATTAGTAAGCTTATTATATGTTTCTTAGTCTTTATCATCAAGTTTTAGAGGTTCTTTGAAGGCATTAACACGAGTCACTTTATTATTCTTAAATACGATTTCAATACATTCTTTTTCGGTATTAAAAGCACCAGGCTCAATTCCTAAACTATAATTCCATTTATTGGTATCGTGATTTTTTATAGCCTCATCCCAACTTAACCATTCATAAGTTCCTAAAAGGGATTCAACTTCAGTTTTTGTTTTTCCGATTAACATTTCAGAAGCAATCAAATCATCTGATAACTCATAACGAAGCGATGGCTTTTCAATCCATAATTCCGAAGAAAAATACTTCTGATGGTGGTAATTGCTAAAAATATTTATCATTGGATACACACCATAAAAATAGATAAAAGGTGTAAGGGCGATACTTACTAATAGCGTTAACCATTTACGTTTGTCAATCGTCCTGACAAACAAAAAGACCAGCACAAAAACAACACACATCATTATAATTAAAGGAATCGTAATTATCATGTATTGGCACGTTTAACGTTAAGTGTTGTCAATGTTATAAACAAAGCAGTTACACTCAAAAAATAAATAATATCTTTTGTGTCTAAAACACCTCGGCTCATACTTTTAAAATGGGATTCCATACCTAGTTTTTCAATGTAAAATGCATCTCCAAACAGATTGTAATTTGACAGACCTTCAAAACCAAAATAGAAAAAGAAGCAAATAAAAACTGCACTTATAAATGCCACAATTTGATTATCCGTAAGACTTGAGGCAAATAGTCCAATGGCTGTGTAAGCAGCCACCAGAAACAACAAACCAAAGTAGGAACCCATGATACTTCCAATATCAAGATTGCCTTCAGGATTACCTAATTTCGAAATGGTATAGACGTATAATAAGGTTGGAATTAATGCCATCACGATTAAAATCAAAGCGCCAAGATATTTTCCAAAAACGATATTAAAATAGCTAATAGGTTTTGTAAGTAACAACTCTAAGGTGCCTTGTTTTTTTTCATCTGCAAAACTCCTCATGGTTACTGCAGGGACTAAGAAAATCAGTATCCAAGGAGCGAGTAAAAAGAAGCTGGACAAATCAGCAAAACCATTATCGAGAATATTAAATTCACCTTTAAAAAGCCAGAGAAATAAGCCATTGAGTAATAAAAAAACAGCAATTACTAAATAACCAATGGGTGAAGCGAAGAAGGAGTTGATTTCTTTTTTAAGTATGGCAAACATTTAATTGTTGTTTAACTGTTTCAATTGTTTTCTGAATAACATGATTTTAATGCCGTAAAAGATAGTAAATGTTAAGCTATATACCGAAGCAAAAAGGCTGACGGTTTGAGGTGTTGGTTTTTTACTTCCCAACCGATTAAATAACACAGCAACAACAAGCACAATAATCCATACAATAAATGGTGTGATTAGGTTTTTCCATGTTTTTTTTAATTCGTCTTTAGTCATTATTAAAATCATATTTTATTTTACAACTCAACAACTCAACAACTCAACAACTCAACAACTCAACAACTCAACAACTCCACAACTCCACAACTCCACAACATTTTACTTGAGCGAAGCGACCTTATCCACACTCCAGGCTTCAGGTTTGGCATTAAATAACGGTTTTGTTTTAGCCCAAACAGCTTTAAATAAATCTGAATGTCTGTACTGTTCTAAATCCGCTTCTGAGTTCCAGTAACTATACGTGAAAAATTGGTTTGTATTGTGTTTGTCGCGATAAAGCTCTAAAAACTCACAACCTTCAAAAGCTCTGATTTTATTTTTATTGGCTTCAAAGTTTGAAAGAAACTCATCTATTTTTGAAGGTTCAAAACCCATTTTCACTATTCGTACAAACATAACTTATCGTTCTAAGACTTCTTTTCCTTTAGGTGTCACAGGTGTGGCTACAAAATTGACTGTAACCGTATCTCTGAGTTTCAATCCCATTAAACTGGAAGCACTGCCAACTGTGCTCGAATCACTTTTATAAACAGCAATTTCCAGATAACCGGAAGAATTAAAAACCACCAAACCTTTACCAGCATCATAGCGTTTTTCTTCAGGAATATCAAAATTTATAGCATCACTGTATTTATCATATATCGTTTTAAACTTATAACTACGTGCCGAAATCTCATAATTTCTGGTCTTTTGAATCGATTCAAAAAACGTTCGTTTTATATTGGTAATCACATTACCGTAATTGTCAATGTAAATCACACTGCCAATAATCTGATTTTTTTCGTCATTGACAAATGGAATCAAATTCTTTATTGGTTTTATAGTTTCTATAACCTTTCCAATAACTTCTAAAGTTCCTCCACGAGCAATATGACAAGCCACATTGACAAACACATCAAGCACTGGAAAACTTGTTGCCACACGATCATGAATGTTAATTTCAACGATTTTTTGCGGAGCAATATCTCTGCAAATCATACTCATAATTCCATTGTTGGCACATATAAAGTAATGATCGTCTAATTGAACAGCAATGTGCTTGTTTTCCGGATTGAGCTCAGAATCAATGCCAATCACATGAATCGTTCCTTTTGGGAAACTGCTATAGGCATTCTGAATAATATAAGCGGCTTCAGGCACATTAAAAGGTGCAACTGAATGTGAGATATCAACAATTTTAACATCAGACAATTCACTGTAAATAGCGCCTTTTATAGCACCAGCAAAGTGGTCTTTCTCCCCAAAATCAGTTGTTAATGTGATGATTGCCATAGATAAACTACAAAAACGGTTTAATAGATGTCTGCTCTTTTTTAAGGTTCCTCAAAACTGTTAAAAACTAATCAATATTTTAATCTTAGGAAAACCTAATGAGTTAAATAGTTTAATTATTTTTGATAGTGATGTTATTAAATGAGCTTCATTTTCTCTCATCACAAAACTAATAAAAGAAAACAGATTAATTTATAAATCGAATAGCTTTTGAATGAACTTATTTTAGAACTAGAAGAAATTACTCCTAAAGAATTTTTTGGAGCTCAGAATGCCAATATTAAAATACTAAAAGAATACTTTCCTAAACTCAAAATCGTTGCACGAGGTAACAAAATAAAAGCCTATGGTGATGAAGATTTACTTGAAGAATTCGATCGTCGTATGAACATGCTTATGGAGCATTTTGGGAAGTATAACAAACTTGACGAAAATGTCATCGAACGTGTCTTAACAAGTCAGAGTAGTGATGATTACACCACATCTGATATTAGCGCTGAGGCTATAGTTCATGGTGTAAATGGTCGTATTATTAAGGCTCAAACGGTAAACCAGCGTAAACTGGTTGAGAGTATGCGTGTCAATGATATGGTGTTTGCTATTGGTCCTGCAGGAACTGGTAAAACCTACACTGGAGTGGCCTTGGCTGTTAGAGCTTTAAAAAATAAAGAGGTCAAACGCATTATATTAACACGTCCTGCTGTTGAGGCTGGTGAGAATTTAGGATTTCTTCCTGGTGACCTAAAAGAAAAACTGGATCCTTACATGCAACCCTTGTATGATGCACTTCGCGATATGATTCCTGCCGAAAAATTAGCCAATTTTATCGAAAACGGAACCATTCAAATTGCACCTTTGGCATTTATGCGCGGACGAACGTTAGATAATGCCTTTGTGATTTTAGATGAAGGTCAAAATACAACACATGCGCAAATGAAGATGTTTCTGACACGTATGGGAAAAAATGCAAAGTTTTTATTAACGGGTGATCCTGGTCAGGTCGATTTACCACGACGCACCATTTCCGGATTAAAAGAAGCCTTACTTGTGCTCAAAAATATAGAAGGGATTGGCATGATTTACCTGGACGATAAAGATGTTATTCGTCATAAGTTAGTCAAGAAAGTTATTGAAGCGTATAAGAGTATCGAAAACAGAGATTAATTTTTTCAGGAGCTTATTCCAGCTTTCGGCAGTCGCTCTCTTCGAGGAGCTTCAACAAATGCCTCAATCTGGGCTAGGGCTTATAGTAGGAAAAGAACAAATAGCTTTTAGTCAACTAAACAGCACTACGCATAAAACGACTCAACAACAATGAGCAACACGATAATAAAATCCAATTTCAAGTTTCCAAAACAGAAAAGTGTTTACAAAGGAAAAGTAAGAGAGGTTTATAATATTAATGATGAAGAATTGGTCATGATTGCAACCGATAGACTATCGGCTTTTGATGTGGTCATGCCAAAAGGAATTCCGTATAAAGGTCAGATTTTAAATCAGATTGCGACAAGCATGATGAAAGCTACGGAAGATGTAGTTCCCAATTGGCTTACTGCTACGCCTGATCCTAATGTTGCTGTCGGACATTTATGTGAGCCTTTTAAAGTCGAAATGGTTATTCGTGGTTATATGTCTGGTCATGCAGCACGAGAATACAAAGCTGGAAGACGACAACTATGTGGTGTTCAAATGCCAGAAGACATGAAAGAAAATGATAAGTTTCCTCAGCCAATTATTACTCCAGCAACCAAAGCTGAAATGGGAGACCACGATGAAGATATTTCCAGAGAAGACATTTTAAAACGAGGAATCGTTTCTGAAGAAGATTATATAGTTTTAGAAGATTATACCCGAAAATTATTCCAGAGAGGAACAGAAATCGCTGCATCACGAGGCTTAATTTTAGTAGATACTAAATACGAATTCGGAAAGACAAAAGACGGTAAAATCGTATTGATTGATGAAATACACACACCAGATTCGTCGCGATATTTTTATGCTGATGGGTATCAAAAACGTCAGGATAACAACGAACCACAAAAGCAATTGTCTAAAGAGTTTGTGAGACAATGGTTAATTTCTAACAACTTTCAGGGACTCGAAGGGCAAACCGTTCCTGAGATGAGCGATGATTATATCGAAACCGTTAGTGAACGCTATATCGAACTCTACGAAAATATTATGGGAGAACCTTTTGTAAAAGCTGATGTGACTGATATTCAGAGCAGGATAGAAGCTAATGTTTTGGCATATTTAAAACGATAGTATGATTGCAGCCATTATTACTAAAATTTTCTTTTTAATAGCAGTAATCGATCCTCTTGGTTCTGTTCCGGTTTTTCTCGAAGCGACTAAGCAATTAGACCAGAAGCATAAGAAAAAAGTGGCAATCAGAGCGTCCTTCATCGCCTTTCTTATTCTGTTGTTTTTTATTGTAGTCGGACAATTAATTCTTGATGGAATGGATGTCACTTTAGATGCGTTTCAAATTTCAGGAGGTGTCATATTATTCCTTTTTGCATTAACCATGATTTTTGGAGAAGGTAAGCCAGCATCTGAAAAACATTTAATTAATGATTATAAACATGTCACTATTTTTCCAGTTGCAATTCCATCAATCGCTTCTCCAGGAGCTATAATGGCTGCCGTTTTGTTAACCGATAATAACATTTATTCAATCGAACAGCAAGCTATTACTGCAGGGCTGGTCTTTATTGTAATTATGATTACTATGCTAATTTTACTGGCAGCAAGTATGGTACAAAAAAGAATTGGCGCCTACGGAATTACTGTGATTAGTAAGGTGATGGGTTTGATCTTAGCTGCTTATGCTGTGCAAAGTATATTAAGTGGTCTAAAAGATTTTTTTGTGGTACTAAAGTAAATACTTTAATTAACACAACATAGAAAAGCACTAAGTGTACTTTCAATGTCTTATCGTTTTAATCAAACGTCTTACATTTTTATAAATAAATGCATTCGTTTTTACATAGTAAAATGAAATAAGACAAACAATAATCATAAAACTAATAGCTCCAAGTATCGCTTCCGTTGGTGTTAATGATTTTGAATAGAAGTGTTTCAAACCAATACCTGTAAAGCTTCCGAAGATGATAATAAAATGAATGACATAAATCGATAAGGTTTTTTGTCCGATCTTACCAATTAAAGAACCTTTCAAATAAGGTTCAGCAGCATAGAAAACGCCGAATAACAGTAGGACATTTCCGAAGCGCGTAAACAAATAATTATAATACGCAGATGATTTAAAGACTTCAATGTCTGTCCAGTAATAAAGTCGCATTAAAAACCAGGATGAATATTCAATAAGCAAGCTTCCAAAGACAAAAAACGATAGCACAGTAAGCAACCTGAATCGGTTTTTATGCACATGAGAAAAGAACAC
>JAAEZL010000116.1:0-3040 GCA_018222875.1 Algicola sp. | reverse complement strand
CACAGTAGCCAGAAATCCGCCAAAGGCTGTAAATCCAAACCAAGGTAAAATCGTAAATATCGAACCATTGCTTTTCGTCATATAATTGGCAAAAATTTTCGGAATATGGTTCAACTCTAAGTTGCGATATAAAGGCTCATACAAAAAACTCAGGCATCCCATAACCAAAAGTAAAAGAGATAAAAGTCTGACGTGCTTTCTTAGTAAGACATAACAACAAATTAGAATAATAAGCGATAAACCAATGCATTGCAGCACATCGATAACGAATACATAGCTATGGAATTCACCACTAAGCCATCCAAAAACATTGATTCGTAATGCATAACCAATCATAATGAGTAGCAAGCCTCTGTATAGTCCTTTTTTTATTCTGGAATGATCTTCGCCTTTAGTTTTAGCACGTAGAAGCAGATATAAAAAAACCAAACCAGAAATAGTAAAAAATGTTGGTGCAGTAATACCTCTAAAGTAAGACCAGATCTGATATGCCACGTGGGATTCATCTCTGTAAACTGGATGCAATAGTGTATCGATAAAATGACCTTGAAGCATCATTAAAATAGCAAATGCACGTACAGCATCAATAAAGAAAAGTCGGTTACTCTTCAAAAAAATCGTTTTAAAATTTAAAGATACTTTATTTTTTAAGGATTGCTACATCTAAAATAATATCTTAGAGGTGTATTTTAATCTATTCATGGAACAGATCAATAGCTTATCTGAAAAATTCTCTTCCTTAGCCTGGGGAATTCCACTAATCGTATTACTCATTGGAGGTGGATTATACCTTCTGATTTTGTCACGTTTTTTACCATTCCGTTTTTTTGGCCATGCGATTCAAGTCCTGAAGGGTAAGTATGATAATCAGAATGATTCGGGAGAAATAAGCCATTTTAAAGCCTTAACCACTGCCTTGTCGTCAACCATTGGCATGGGAAATATTGCTGGAGTTGCATTAGCAATCTCTATTGGTGGACCAGGAGCGATGTTCTGGATGTGGGTCAGCGCAATTATTGGTATGAGTACCAAATTTTTCACGTCGACCTTAGCCATAATGTACAGAGGAAAAGATAGTAATGGCGATTTACAAGGTGGTCCAATGTATTTTATTCGAGAAGGTTTAGGAAAAAACTGGCAATTTCTTGCTGTGATGTTCTCTATATTCGGAATGCTCGGAGCATTACCAGTTGTCAACGTCAATCAGTTAAAACAAGCCGTAAATGATATTATTTTGATTCCCAATGGAGTAGAAGTCAGTTTATCATCAAACTTGATTATTGCAGCAGTGCTGGTCATTGTTACCTCAGTTGTAATTTTAGGAGGTTTGAAACGTATCAGCAACATTGCTTCTAAAATGGTACCATCGATGGTCATTCTGTATTTTGTTTTGGTAGTCATAATTTTAACTATCAATTATACGGAAGTCCCAAAATACTTTCTGATGATTTTTACAGATGCCTTTGAAGCTGGATTCATAAACGAAGAACAGCATAAAGATGTCATTGGAGGTGTTTTAGGTGCATTAATATTGTTAGGTATAAAAAGAGGTGCGTTTTCTAATGAAGCTGGTATTGGAACAGCTCCAATGGCTCATGGAGCAGCCAAAACCAATGAACCTGTTCGTGAAGGTTTAGTGGCTATGTTAGGTCCAGTGATTGACACCTTAATTGTTTGCACGCTTACGGCTTTAGCAATTTTAGTTACAGGTGTTTGGCAAACCACGAATGACAATGGAGTCAGTTTAACCGCTTCAGCTTTTCAGGATGCAATGCCTGGATACGGACAGTATTTACTAATGATTTGTGTGTTTATTTTTAGCATGTCGTCTTTGTTTTCTTATGCCTACTACGGAACAAAATGCATGTCTTTTCTAATTGGAGCAGATAAGAAACACTATTATAATTACTTATATATTTTGAGTATTATTCTTGCAGCTACCACATCGTTTAATACAATGATTAATTTTATTGATGGCATTTTCGCTTTTATGGCAATTCCTACAATGCTTGCTACAATCCTACTTGCTCCAAAGGTTGTAAAAGAAATAAAAGCTTACAGAACATGGATTAAATCTTAAAACTGAAGCATTTTTTTAGAATAATTATTAAATTGAAGCTAAATTCAACCAATCCATGAGTAATTACCATATCAAACATTTAGAAGAGTACTATCAGGTGTACCGAAAATCTATAAGAGAACCAGAGAATTTCTGGGAAGAAATAGCAGAAGAACATTTCTTGTGGAGAAAAAAATGGAAGCATGTCTTAAAGTGGGACTTTACTTCACCTGAAGTGAAATGGTTTGAAGGTGCACAGTTGAATATTACCGAAAACTGCATCGACCGACATTTAGCCACTCGAGGAGATAAAACAGCCATTTTATTTGAACCTAATAATCCTGATGAGGCTGCACAACACATTACTTACAATCAGTTACATGATAAAGTTTGTCAGTTTGCCAACGTTTTGAAAGCTAAAGGCATTACAAAAGGAGATCGCGTTTGTGTGTATTTACCTATGATTCCTGAATTAGCAATTTCAGTATTGGCGTGTGCAAGAATAGGAGCAATCCATTCAGTAGTTTTCGCTGGGTTTTCTTCAACAGCTTTAGCAACAAGGATAAAGGATTCAGATTGTAAAATGGTCATTACGAGTGATGGGTCGTACAGAGGTTCAAAAACCATAGATTTAAAAAGTATTGTTGATGAAGCATTAGAGGATTGTAGTTGTGTAGAATCAGTACTTGTTGCTAAACGAACCAATTCTGAAATTAAAATGAAAGAGCATCGTGACCATTGGCTCCAGCCTTTACTTGATGAAGCTGCTTCAGAATGTCCAGTTGAGATTATGGATGCTGAAGATCCACTATTTATACTCTATACATCTGGTTCTACAGGAAAACCTAAAGGGATGGTTCATACAACTGCAGGCTATATGGTGTACACAGCGTATACGTTTAAAAACGTTTTTCAGTACAGAGAAGATGATGTGTATTGGTGTACTGCTGATATTGGCTGGATTACTGGTCATAGTTATAT
>JAAEZL010000318.1 GCA_018222875.1 Algicola sp. | reverse complement strand
TTGTAATTATTTTTCCGATGGAATAGAGAAGTAGCAATGAAGCTTATACGTTGTTGGCAAATCGTTTTTTATTCAATTCGATTTACTATTTCTTTCGGAATGTTCATTCCCAAAACTTTCAGGTAGTTTTTGTTTTCATCTTTATCTATAAATTTCCAAGTCTTTCCATTATCTTTACTAATAGCTATTTGTTCTCCACCAGAAGTATTTGAGTCCAATCCTTTTTTTGCTTTTAGATATGTAATAATCGAGTAAATTTTAAGGTCGTTTTTTTCGGTAATCTTTTTTATATCTCCAATCTCAAATTCATATTCTACTCCATTTACAGACATTTCCTTTAGCGCGTCTATTGATTCTTTAAAAATAGATTTAGCTTGTTCTATGCTATATTCTTTAGAATATTGACTTTTCATAAATTCAAAAATGTCAGGATAACAGTATGATATTGCTTTGTCAGAGTTACCATTCAGGAAAGCTGTCAAATATTCATCAATTTGTGTTTTAATATTTTGAATGTCATCAGAATTATTTTCGGTCAAATCTGCGTTTAGATTATTTGGTTCAGTCACATTTTGTGTTTCTGTAATCTGTATTTCATTTAGTGATTTTTTAGATTCTTTGCTTTTTTTACAAGAAGAAACTAAAATTAAAATGAAGAATGAAAGTATAATTTTTTTCATTTTTACTTATTTTTTTTTATAATCGAAGCGATTAATGCAATAAAGGCTATAACTAATGAAATGACAAAAGCGTACAAATATCTTTTACTATCAAATTCAATTATCTTTGAGCAACTAAAAAATGATATAGATAATAAAAAAACAAGAAATTTTGTTGTTGTACGATTCATTTCAAAATGTTTGCCAACGAGTTTGTATAAGGTTTGTTGCGGAATTTCAGTCTTGCGTTTTTAAGCAAGGATGAGCCTTTTTTGGCGAAAATTCCGTTTGGAAAAAAACGCAAGACTGAACTTGACGAATTGTTTCTTGAGTAAATATACTAAAGTTATTTGTAATTATTTTTCCGATGGAAAAGAGAAGTAGCAATGAAGCTTATACGTTGTTACCTACTGGCATTAGTTATATAGCAATAATCCATATTTGGTAATTTTATCTAAAACTTCGTCTATATTTTCATTTAGATCGAATTTATAAAGCATCCACTTGTCTTCTGTTTTGTAAAATTTAAATATAAACCATAATGGTTGTTTTTCATATTTTACTAAATAAATAGAAACAGTTAAGCTTTCACCAATTGGCACATAGATTAATTTTTCAAATCCAATGAAATTTCCTAAAACATTTTTGTTTTCACGAATTTTAAATTTAACATTTTCTAAAATTTTACTGTCATCAATCAGCCATTCATTAGTTCCAAAAATGAAATCAAAAGCATCATCTGTATCCTTTTTATACTTTTTAAAAAAGAAAGTTGTTAGGTCATCTGATGTTTCTATGTATTGCCCATAAATCATCGACGTCCATAATAATAGAGTAAGTATTATTGTAGTTTTTCTCATTGTTTTTTTGCTTGTAGGTAACGAGTTTGTATAAGGTTTGTTGCGGAATTTCAGTCTTGCGTTTTTCAGCAAGGATGAGCCTTTTTTGGCGAAAATTCCGTTTGGAAAAAAAACGCAAGACTGAACTTAACGAATTGTTTCTTGAGTAAATATACTAAAG
>JAAEZL010000115.1 GCA_018222875.1 Algicola sp. | reverse complement strand
GTTCAGTATATTTATCCCTTCCTATTAAATACTCCTTGTACACGTACTTCGACATATTTTATTTGGCAATTTATAGTGTTGGGCTAGCTTGGTTAATTTATTCTTATTTTAACTTACTTATTCATAGAGAAAAGCACCCCACAAAACTACTCCTTATTAAATTAAGTAAAATTATATTTCCACTTAGTAAAACATTCTCTTTTATATTAACTTTGATATTTATCAGCTTTTCATTTTCTAATTATACATTTTTAAAATCTATCATTCCTATCATTCACCCTTATGGCATTGACGATGCAATTATTGAAATAGACCGTTTTTTACACTTTGGGATAGATCCATGGCTAATAACTCATTACATATTTTCCAGCCCTTGGGCCACGTTATCTTTAAACGCAGCATATAATTCTTGGTTTTTTTTAATGTGGGGAGTTCTTTTTTTCTTTCTGATATATAAAAATAAAGAAGTATTAAGAAAGCAGTTTTTAGTCACTTTCCTACTAGTTTGGTTAATAAATGGAGGAGTATTCGCCACTATTTTTTCTTCTGTTGGCCCTTGCTATCTAGAGCTATTAACCGGAAACGGTATCTTTAGTCCTTTAATGCAGAGACTAAATGAACAGAATGTTTATTTACAAAGTGTAGGCTCATTACATTTATGGGCACTAAACACCCAAAATCACCTCTGGCAAGATTACATGGCACAGTCAAATGGAATCGGATCAGGCATCTCGGCCATGCCTAGTATGCACGTTTCTATAGCTTTTCTAATGTCTTTGGGTATCTATCAAGTTAGAAAAATAATAGGGATTTTGGCTTACGCATTTGCAATAATCATACAGATTGGCTCAATTCATTTAGGCTGGCACTATGCGATAGATGGCTATTTTTCAATTATTTCAACTGTTATTTTATGGAAGTTAATTGGCCATATTATCGTTAAAAGTAATAAAATTTCACTATGAGAATTTAGAATGAATCACGTAAAACATGACTATACTAAATACTTTGTTTTCATTTCAATGTTTTTAGCAGCCTTTGTTAACTTTAAAAACCCTGCAATTGGATCTTTGATTGTTTTATTTTTTGAAATGTGCATAATTATTTCTATTTACAGAAGCACCACTATCAACAATAAGGTAATAGTAGCTCATTATAATAAAAAAGAAATTTCCACTGTTATTTTCTACATTATAACTATAAGTTTTTCAACAGCACGAGTATTAGTAAACCAAGAAAATGAAGATAGATTATTATTTAGCCTAGTAAGATACATAGAAATACTTTTTCACATATCAACCATTTTAACCCTTTCAATATTCTTTTATTCTATTAAACAGAAAGAATTTTCATTTAAATTAATTCCAATATCAATAGTTCTAGCTAGCATTATATGTTTACTAGATTACCACTTAAACCCAAACTCTATAATGAGCAATAATGGTTTTAAATTAACAGTCTCATATAATATTAGGCAGATAGGTTACGTAGTGATGCTAGGTTGCTTATTTTGTATTGTAAACTTACTTTTAATAGAAAAATATACAAAATCAACACTCTATACTACGTTATTTATAATGAACTGCGCTATGATTTTTTGGTTGGGTGGAAGAGGATCTATTTTAGCTTTAACGGCATCTATAGTGCTCTTAATTTTATTGATAAATAGAGATTTAATCGCGAAGTGTAGAATGCTTTTTTCAACAGTAATACTAATGGCGTTATCCTACATAATCTCAATTCCATTTAGTGTGTTTTCATGGAATGGAGCAAACAGATTCAATATGTGGGTGCAACATCTTGATAAACCATTAAGCAAGATTTCAAATGGACGCTTTGAACTGTGGCAAGAGTCCATCAGCCTGATACTACAGAAACCTCTTTTTGGGTATGGTCCTGAAGCACATGCATTTGAAACTAAAATAGGTTTCTTACAACCGCACAACGCTTTACTCCAATCACTACTTGAGTTTGGTATTGTAGGCACAATCCCCTTCTTAATAATGATTATTTATATTGTAAAAAATTCCACAATAAATGCTATTGCAGAACCAACAGTAAACAATTTATTTTGCTTTGGATTAATCAGCGCAATTCTGATTCATAGTCTCTATTCGGGGCCTCTTTATCATGCAACATCAATGATTTTAGTATGTATAGCATCAGCTTACGTTCTTTCCGTTACATTAAAGAGGAAAAATAAAAAGCTAACAAAAAAAGAGATCAGCGCTAGTTTCAATAGTATCTAGTCATCAGAAACACCAAGCCTATATTTTTCAACTTGAAACAAAATAAAACGTAATAAAGCCAGTAGCTATAGCTACTGGCTTTATTAATATACCAATTAACTTTTATACAACAATACTACATGTCAATAGTTATCAACTGTTTCAAGTCATTCGCAGCATTACTACTGCAAAAATGCTTTAGATGTATCTCTTTCAGCCCTTACCATTGCAAGTGCACGTTCTAAATTGTCGTTAGCTTTTGCATAGTAAGATGGGCTTTGATCAATAGCTTCTTGAAGGTAAGGAATCGCTTCTCCAGGCTCGCCTCTTAAAATTAGGAAATACCCAACACTGTTTAATGCCTCAGCTCTGGACATGCGCTGTCCGAAAATATCTAAAGCCTTGCGAGGTTCTCCTTTTGCTATTGCTATAAGACCTAAATTATTAATCGCTTTTTCGTTACTACTATTTAAGTTCAAAGCGGCATTGGTAAAATAAGATGCCTTTCGATAGTCACTAACCATATAATAGGAATATCCAAGGCTAACCAGTGCACTTTCATTATAAGGTTTAATTTCTAAGGCCTTACGTAATAACGCTTGGGCTATTTCGTGCTTATTATTGATATCGTATAGGACGCCCAAGCCGTTATAAGCATTAACAGGTGACTTCTCGTCATATCTAAGTGAAAGGATATTCTCGCTAGAAATATTATTCGCAGTTATACCCCCCAGCCCACCGAGACGTAATTGGTCTGCGTTCAGAGCGCGTAAATAATAACTTAGCCCGACATCCTTTCGACCTTGCTTAGTGTAGAGCTTTCCAAGCTCTTCTAGCGAGCCAATATGATTTGGGTTTTCAGCCAGAGAAGCTCTATACGACTTGTCTGCTAACTCAAAATCGTTTCGTGATTCATGTATTCGTCCAATGGTATAAAGCGTTTTGTCCTTGTGAACCCCATCGTCAAATGTCAGTGAACGTATGTATTCATACAAAGCAAGGTCTGTATTGTTACTCGTGAGTGCTACATCACCACGAGATATTGCTTCCTCTTCATTAACTGGAGGTTCATCATTCGACAAGGCCTCAACAGGTTTTCCTGAATACAAACTTTTATCGAAAGCAGTTTGTTTTGTTTCATTGTTTGCACATCCAGAAATGAACAGTGCACAAAAAGTAAGCGCATAAACTTTCCACATAATCTTCCCTTTCTATGTTCTTATCTTAATTTATTATTTAAATGCTTCTGCGAGTTGGATCAGTGATGGTCCTATTGCAACGATAAAAAAGCAGGGCCAAATAAATAGTACCATTGGAAACATCATTTTAACTGGAATTTTCGCTGCTATTTCCTCAGCAGCTTGCTGTCTCTTATCTCGATAATCTTCGGTATATTCTCTTAATGAATCAACCAAGCTTCCACCAACTCGTGATGCATGACTAAGCATACTGACTAACCCCATAAACTCTTCCAACCCAGTCCGTATTACAAACTCTCTAAGACTATCTGGCATCGACTTACCCGCTTGAATTTTCATACAAACTGTATCGATTTCGTCAGCCAATTCGGGATGAGATATCACCATCTCATTTGCAACACGGCGTAAGGAGGCATTAAAGCCAAGTCCAGACTCCGTACACACCACCAACAGATCCAACATATCAGCGACACCAGCTCTAATGCGGTTTTGACGTTGCTTTACCATTCGCTTTAATATGAAGTCTGGTAATACCAAACCTATAAAAGCACATGCAGCCATATAGATATATAGGTTATTTGACTTAGTTAATGTTAAGTAAAGTCCAAGCGCCACTAATAAGCCTACTATTGTTGTCAGAGATTTAATCGAATAGAAAAGTGACAGTGCATTTTTCTGATGAAAACCCGCATGCATTAATAGCACTCTATTTGTTTGACGATCTTTTTCATTACCACTCGCCGTTAAAGGCGCTAATGATTCTAGTGTATTCATTACTTTTTCATTGCGCGATGATGGTTGTTTTTTTTCACCTGTCGATATTTCTGATAGTTTTCGTCTTACAGGAGAGTTTACACCTATCAACATATAACCAATAGTCATAACTAAAAGCGTCGTTGTTACCAGAATAAACAACATAAACAGCATTTCTTGGCTTATGTTTAGGCTTGATATAAATTTATTTATTGTTTCCATAATCACACCTCAAAGTTCACAATCTTGCGAATCCACATTGAGCCAATAAATAAAGATATCATTCCGCCTATTATCATTTTAATTCCAGTGGGATGATTGTGTAAGGTAGCAATATACTCTGGTTCTATTATTGTAATAATAATATACATTGCAAATGGCGCTAGGACGAGAACCCACGCAGACATTCTCGACTCTGCAGAGATAGTCTTAATTTTCCTGGCCAGTTTAAACCTATCTCTTAGTACACGAGAAAGCTTCTCTATATTTTCAATAAGGTTACCACCCGTCTCTTTTTGTAATAGAACCGCACTTGAAAATGCCATCATGGAAACAGTCGGCACACGCTCGCTCATTTGCATTATTGCTAAACGCATATCATAACCATAATTGAGTAAGCTGAAGGTATTTTTAAACTCAGGACCAATTGGTGCAGGCATTTCACTTCCAACTTCACCAAAGGCCTGGTTAATAGGTTGCCCTGCCTGAAGCACGCGCTTAATAATATCGAGCGCCTCTGGTAGTTGCTCTTCAAACCTCATGAGTCTATCACCAATTCGTTTTTGAATCATAAAGTACTCAACGAGCCATATCGCAACGGCGACTCCGACACCTATATACCAAGGCTGGTCAAACAATATAAGGATTAAACCAGCAATAACACCTGAAATAAGAGATAAGAATAAGAACTTCCCAAATGTCGTATCTATACCAGCCAGTTCGAGTTTCTTTTTAAACACTTCAAACAAAGAAAACTGAACTAAAAAACGTTCAATCCCTGATAGGTTTTTAAGAGAATTTTCTTTTAGCAAAGAAATACTCTCTTGGTCAATGTGCTTATGACTTTCTTTAATACGTTGTATTAGATGTCTATGTTTTACCTTTTTCCCAGCAGAAGGCATGATCAGCGCTTGACTGATAAAAAAAACTGATAAGAACAATAAGAGCAAAAACAGTGGTAATTGACCGCCCATAATACCTCCTAGCGAACCTTCTCATTAAATATTTCAAATGGAACGTCCAGGCCTCGTTTAATAAGTTGATCATGGCAATCTGGAACAATCCCTGTCGCAATGTAATCTCCAATCACATTGCCATTTTCATCTACGCCCTGCCTTTGAAATTTAAAAATTTCTGACATGGTGATAACTTCACCTTCCATGCCGTTAATCTCTTGAATACTAACCATACGACGCTTACCGTCTTCTTGCCTGTCCATCTGAACGACCAGGTTGATGGCTGACGCAATTTGAGAGCGGAGGTTTTTCGTCGATACGTTCCAGCCCGCCATGGAGAACATGTTTTCCACACGACTTAAAGCATCCCTTGGCGTATTAGCGTGTATGGTTGCCAGAGAGCCGTCATGCCCCGTATTCATTGCAGATAACATATCTACTGCTTCACTGCCCCGCACCTCACCAACGACTATTCGGTCTGGCCTCATACGTAGGGAGTTTTTAACTAATTCACGTTGAGATATTTCGCCTTTACCCTCAATATTAGCGGGGCGAGTTTCGAGCCTAACCACATGAGGCTGCTGAAGTTGCAACTCAGCCGAGTCTTCTATGGTTACGATGCGTTGATCAGAAGGAATAAAGCCGGATAAAATGTTTAGTGTGGTGGTTTTACCAGAACCGGTACCACCAGAAATAAGAATATTCAACTCACCAACCACGGCCGCATTTAGAAACTTGGCCATCTCTTCTGAAAGTGAGTTAAGTTGCAATAAGTTATCCATATTAAGTCGTTCGACAGCGAAACGACGAATCGATACGGAAGCACCATCAATAGCTAACGGCGGGATGATTGCGTTAAAACGCGAACCGTCTTTCAGCCGGGCATCCACCATAGGAGAAGACTCGTCAATTCGTCGGCCTACTTGGCTGACAATTCGATCAATAATGCTACGTAGATGGCGGTCATCTAAAAATGTGTGTGGTGTTTTTTCCAATTTACCAAACCGTTCGACAAAAATACTTTTCGGACCGTTGACCAGAATATCCGAAACAGTGGAATCTGCCAGCAAAGGCTCTAGAGGACCTAAACCAAAAATTTCATCTTCAATCTGACGAATCATGCGGTTGCGAGCTTCCGAGCTCAATGGATGAGTTTGATCTTCCGCGATTAGGTGAATAACGGCTTCACGTAGCTCTTCTTTCGCCCTATCTTCTTGAAGGTGCGACAATAGCCCCAAATCTAAGGTATCCAGTAACTTGCTGTGATAGTAGTGTTTTATGGTCTGGTCATGCTCTAACTGCTTTCTCTCCGCTTCCATTTTTCGGACTTTTTCTTCTATCACTGAAGAGTGAACAATACTACTATTCGACTCAGAAACCTGTGTAGTATGAGTCTCTGATTTCGTATTCAGCAGTTCAGCTTCTGAAAAATTGCTGCCGACATTTTTCCTTTTAAAAAACATAGCGACTCCCTGCTAAGAAAATAATTTACCTAACCAACTTTGCGTTTGTTTATCTGCTGGCTCTTCTAACTGATGTGAAATATCAATCAGAGACGACTTAATCGCACTATTCTTTTTAGATTGCACTATAGGTTTGCCCAGATTGGAACACTCCATCGCAATAGAAAAGTTGTTCGGTACTAAAAGGAGGTCTTGATTTGGAAACGCTTGTTCGATGTCTTTAATCGTTATCGATGTTTTCTTTTCGTAACGATTAATAATCAACCGAACCTGCCCACTGGTTAAACCGTGGTCAAGCTGTAAAGATTTCAAATAATTTGCTGCATGTTTAATCGACGTCACGTTTTGCTGCATAACCAGATAAACATAGGAGGCCGGAGCAACAATATGTTGAAATACATGCTCAACCCCATGAGACATATCGACAATAATATGTTTGTAGTATTGGCGTAACAAAGGGATCAAGGCACTGACCTTTGTCGCTCGATCATAATTATCTTTGATGTTATCAGCACTAAAGCACAAGTAGTTAACACCCGAAGAATGCTTATATACCAAACCATCTAATGATAAGTCATCGAGATCATTCATCGTATCAATGACATCATTAATACTGTATTTTGGTTTACTATTCAGATAATCCGCCGCATCACTAAACTGCATGCCGAGATCAATCAGTAGCACTTTGCCTTTAGAGTATTCAGATAACGCAATCGCCGTATTCAATGCCAATGTTGTTGCTCCGGAGCCGCCTTTGGTGTTAATAAATAGCGACAGCTCTCCAATTTCACTGCTCGAAGCCTTTTCGTTTGCTATATCCTCCAACAGTGGCAGTAACTCATAAAATTCCACTTCGCGATGTAAGTAGTCCGAGGCCCCTAACTTTAATGCTAATTTTAGTGATGTAGTGTCATGCTCATCACCAAACACCACCAATGCAGTCTGATTACGTTGCAAGTTTCCTTCACTTGAATAAATGTGCGATATCTTTTGTGCCCAACTGCTCCCCGCTTCGATATAAATAACATCCGGAGTCCGTCGCTCGCCTAACGAGGTCACAGCAATCTTGCCTAAATCCAGCCACTCAATATTTATATTCACGCACTTGGACAGCTCTGACTCCATGTTAATTTTGAATTCAGCAGTTTCATAAATCACCCAAATATTGATATTTGTTTTTAGGGAATGGATGCTGTTTGTTTTAATTTCTTTATTTAATTCTACTGGTTTCAACATAACTACTCCCTTAACAATCTTCATGAACATCGAGCCCTAGCTCTGGCCTTAAAACACCTAAACTCTCGGCAGGTAAAATGGTCTGAAAGTCGGGGGTGGCGCCAACTGCATCAAGCAATAAAGATAAAACTAAAAACTTAAATGTATAGTCGGCTTCTGCTTTCACGAAACGAATATTCGCAAAAATTGCATTAAGTGTGTCTGAATCTGATGACGCTGAAGAAAATGCGTCTACATTGACGTCACCACCATTTTCATCGAGATAACTTATCTTCAAATTATCTGCAGTAAAACCAGGCGGGTACAAACCTTCAACCGATGGTAGTGTTTTGATATCATCGCGATCAGCAATATAGCAGACTGTTGCTAAACGAGCGGCTCTGCGGGTTACTTCATTGGCCATTTGTATAGAATAAAAGTAGAGCGCAAACTCTATAATAGAAAAAATAACCAGTAACACAGCCAGGGCAATTAACACAAACTCAACCTGAGTCACCCCTTTCTGTCTAATGAACCATCGACTCATGGCGCTGTCCTCATTTTACTTGATGCCCCAATTTCAAAAGCGAGTGAGCTGTCAGTAAAAGGTAGACGGCTAAAAATTGGCACATAAGTATAACTGGCAGAAAGAGTTACTTCTTTGGGTACAGTCGTATCGTCGATAACCACATCTGCCGTTTCTAAATATTTCAGAATCTTAGAGTCTTCAGCCGTCGGGGATGGTTTGCCATATACCACCATGTTTCTAATACTATCTTTATTTGCTATGCTACCGAAATCTAACGAACCGTAGGTTGCCACCACTGCATAGCGCACTCCATTTTGCAATGCTTTATTAATTTCGGTGTACTGAATAAATGCCCGACTCACATCGATCAGCAATACTGCTAGCATAAGTAGTACTGGCAGACAAATAATAAACTCAAGTGCAGCTAATCCAGCCTGACTGTTCTTACTTCTTCCTAGTAAAGAGCTCTGATTGCGCATATTCATATTAAGACGCTCCACCTTCAGGATCTTTGTAGAGCTGAATCTTATATAACCCTTCACTGTTGTCCGGGTCTGTATCAGTAAAAGCGTTCTCAACATAACAGTCTTCTAAAAACTGCCCAAATACTTCTGACTCATTACCTGCTTGCTTAACTTTCTGAGTTAGGAAAAAGCATCCTAACCCAACGACTTCAACCTGGCTTTTTCCTTCTGTTGCCGTTGAGCAATCTATAATCGGCACCCGTAAAACACGTCGACCTTCAGAACCATCAGGATGGTAATACTGCGTACAGTTGTCACCAGTCCCTCCCTCACTACAGTTCATCAACTCGGAATGATAATCTGCATAATAAAATGCTTTATCATCTTGGAGCTCAGTGTTTTCCGGACTATCGTCATAAATAGACTCGTAGTTTTCAGCATTCACATCAGATTCTCTGGTATACAGGTCGGACTTTACAACTTCAT
>JAAEZL010000317.1 GCA_018222875.1 Algicola sp. | reverse complement strand
CTGAGTAATCGCTTAATGATTTAGTAGATAAATCTGTTGCTGTTAATTTGAAATCTGGTGCTTGAGATCCTGTTTGAGGAAGCGTTCCAGATGTATGTACAGTGTCTCCACCTAATGTTACTGTTGCCATGTTTTTTTAGTTTTAATGAATGTTAAAATTAAGTATTATTTAAATCTTAAACCTAAAGCGAGTCTAATATTTTGCAATAGTTTAACAGAAAGACTATTTACCTTAAAAATAGGCAATAGGTCTTTCAGTAATGCCTTGAAATTATGATTATTATAATTTATGACATTCATTTTTATGAATCTCGTAAATCTTATGAGTAATTCTAAGTAGTTCGGTTATTATTAAAAGTCATTTTTTAAATTTGAAAGATATAATCACAACTATGGGAAGAAAACTAAATTTTATTGTTCTGGCTGCATTAGTTCTTTTAGCCTTGATATGTGGAACAGAATATCAGGTTTTAAGCACTATTGATACTATTGATTCTGGTGACACAGCCTGGATGATTGTCGCTTCTGCTTTAGTGTTTTTAATGACACCAGGATTGGCGTTTTTTTACGGAGGAATGGTCAATAAAAAAAGCGTGATTTCAACAATGCTTCAGAGTTTTGTGGCTTTGGGAGTGATTAGTATTTTATGGGTTATTGTTGGATTTAGTTTGGCCTTTGGTGAAAGTATTGGTGGAGTTATAGGAAATCCTATGACATTCTTTTGTTTTAAAGATGTGTCTGTGTCTCCTAATCCTGATTTTGCAGGAACCATTCCGTTTTTATTATTTGCTCTTTTTCAATTAAAATTCGCAATCATAACACCAGCTTTAATCACAGGAAGTTTCGCTGAACGCATAAGGTTTAGAAGCTATATCTTTTTTATGGTCTTGTTTTCTGTTTTTATTTATTCGCCATTAGCACACATGACATGGCATCCTGATGGATTATTGCGAAACTGGGATGTACTGGATTTTGCTGGCGGAACTGTAGTGCACATGTCTGCTGGTCTTGCTGCTTTAGCGGCTGCTATATATTTAGGAAAACGCAAGCATGCCATTGAAAAGCCAGCCAACATTCCGTTTGTGATTTTAGGTACTGGTTTACTTTGGTTTGGTTGGTTCGGATTTAATTCTGGTTCTGCTCTTGGTGCCAATACAGATGCAGTGATTGCCTTTGCAAACACCAATATTGCTTCAGCGACGAGTATGATCACCTGGTTGTTTTTTGAACGGTTTTATAACCGAAAAATGTCATCTCTTGGTGCTTGTATTGGAGCAATTGTCGGTTTAGTGGCTATTACACCAGCAGCAGGTTTTGTCACTATCGGTCAAAGTATTTTTATCGGATTTGTAGCTGCAATTGTCAGTAATATTGCCATTCAACTCAACAAAAAATCAAAAATTGATGATACCTTAGAAGTATTTCCAAGTCATGGTGTTGGAGGTATCGTTGGTATGATTTTAACAGGAGTTTTAGCTAAAGATGTTGGTTTAATTTATGGTGAAACAACAACATTTACACATCATATGATTGCCTTGGTTGGTGTGGCCGTATTTACCTTCTTCGGAAGCTTAGTATTACTCAAAATTGTAGACCTTGTGCTGCCTTTACGTGTTCGTCCTGATCAGGAAGAACGAGGACTCGATTTGTCTCAGCATGGTGAAAATGTAGAATAATTCTCAAAAGGTTAAATTTACCCAATATTAGGT
>JAAEZL010000114.1 GCA_018222875.1 Algicola sp. | reverse complement strand
TAAAAATGTTACAGTACTATGCATTACAAAGTAGTAATTTAACATATTTTAACATTTAACAGCTTCGTTTATAAGAGGTTAGTAGGTGTTACTGGAATGTCAATTTGACTTTTAATCTTGAAAAAATGTCAGATTCTACACTAAAAAAAGCCATTGGTATTTTATTTGCAATAGATATATTGAATAAATTAATGTTTAACTTAAAACAGATACACAATGAGTACTTTAATGAAATCGCCTATAAATGGCAATGAAACTTCAGCTCAAAAAAGTTTGTCGTCTTGGGTTGACAACTTTTTTGAAAATGGATTAGGAACAGGTTTTCTTTCAAATTTTAACACAGGAATTACTTTACCTGCTGTAAATATTAAAGAAAATGCTGATGAATACATATTAGAACTTGCTATTCCAGGCATGAAAAAATCTGATTTTAACATTGATTTAGATAATAAGGTATTATCTATCTCTTCTGAAGTTGAAACGGAAAATGAAGATACTAACGACAATTACACACGTAGAGAGTTTGGGTATTCTTCATTTAAACGAACGTTTACACTTCCAGATACTGTAGAATCAGAACATGTAAAAGCAAATTATGAAGAAGGCATCCTGTGCATCACGCTTCCAAAGCGAGAAGAAGCAAAACAGAAGCCTCCGAAACGCATAGAAGTTTCATAAGAACACACGTAAATTTAAGAAGAGGAACAAAAAGTTCCTCTTTTTTTTTCAATTGTTTTTAACAATATGCTTTGATAACCTTATAAAACCTTAATTTTGTAAGAATTTTTTTTTCAGAAGCTATTAATTATATGTCCTCAACCATAGAAGTAGAAAACCAAAAGATTGCCAAAAAGAGCTTATATGACTATCAAATTGCTGATCTCAATCGCATTTTTGATGTGTTAGAAAACGCTCCAGATAATTATAACTTATTATATCAGCTACCTACTGGTGGAGGAAAAACGGTTATATTTTCTGAAATTGTCAGACGTTATATCAAAAAACACAAGAAAAAAGTTGTCATATTAACACATCGAATTGAATGGTGTAAGCAGACTTCAAAAGTGTTGCATGGCTTTGATGTTAACAATAAAATCATCAACAGTAAAGTAAAAGAACTGCCAGATCAGGATCAGTACGAATGCTTTGTTGCCATGGTTGAAACGCTTAACAACCGACTTAACGATGAAAAACTTAAGTTAGAAGATATTGGTTTGGTCATTATTGATGAAGCACACTATAATTCATTCCGAAAACTATTTAAGTTTTTTGATAACTGCTTTATTCTTGGTGTTACTGCAACACCTTTAAGTAGCAATATCAAGTTACCAATGAAAGATAATTACAAAGAATTAATTGTTGGTGACGATATTTCTACATTAATAAAAAACGGATTTTTAGCAACGGCAGACATCTATAATTACGATGTATCGCTTAACAGCCTAAAGATTGGTATTAATGGCGATTACACTGTAAAGTCTTCCGAAGCACTTTATACCAATGCCACCATGCAAGGTAAATTGCTGTTTGCTTATGAGGAATTGTCTAAAGGGAAAAAAACATTGATTTTCAATAATGGAATTAACACGTCTAAAGAAGTTTATTACACCTTTAAACGTGCTGGTTATAACATCAGACATCTAGATAACACAGCATCTAAGCAAGATCGAAAAGATATTTTGAAATGGTTTAAAAATACACCTGATGGAATTTTAACGTCTGTAAGTATTCTTACAACTGGTTTTGATGAACCTTCAGTAGAGTCTATCATTCTCAACAGAGCTACACGATCACTCACACTTTACTTTCAAATGATTGGTAGAGGCTCCAGAATTCACAAAGATAAATCCACCTTTAAAGTTATCGATCTTGGAAATAATGTGATTCGTTTCGGACCTTGGAGTCAGCCAGTTGATTGGCAGCATATCTTTAAAAATCCAGATTATTACCTGGAAAATCTGAGGCTTGATGAAGATATCGAACGTGATTTTGTTTATGAAATGCCAGATTCTTTACGAAAGCGTTTTAAAAAGAATCCTAACGACGATTTTGATATTAAAGAGGAGTACAAAAATGTGATTCGTCAAGGTCATAAATCGATGAAAGCTATAGAAAATTCTATCGCACAACATTCTGAACTGGTCATTGCAAACAGTGAAGATGTTTTTGAAGCCAGAGAGCTTGCTAAATTATTACATGATGATATTTGTTATCGCATCAAGCAATATTGTTATTGTATTATGAATAGTACTAAAAACTATAAAGACTGGTTGTTAGAGGAATACACACGTAAACTTCGATTAAGCTTCAATGGTAAGTTTTAAATCCGTTTAGCGACTTAACAAAATTATAACACCTAATAAATTCTAAATATTAAAATTTTTTAGACTGAAAGTCGTTATTTTGAATTAAGGAACAGTTTTTGATTTTCAGTATTCATCAATTATAACTCAAATGAAACTTAAAATAATAGTGGTATTTTTTTTATGCATGACAACTTTTGTCTATGCACAAACGGATCCTGATGGTGAAAAAAAATCCATTAAAATTCCTGCACAGGAAACTAAAGAAAAAGATTCTACACCAACTCCAATTACCATAAAGCCAAATCCTAAAATTGAGATTACTAAAACTGACAAAAACATTAATGGTATTCCTGTTAAAATAAGAGAACTGGAGCCTGAGAAAAAGGAGTTCTCTATGTTTGATGATAGTAATTTAAGAAATCCAGGTGAGATATTTGAAAAACGTTACAATGCGAAACTTGAAGAACAAGGTCTGAAAATTAAAACCATGTCTGATATGTTTTTAGGCGATGTTAGAGTAAATGGTGAATTTGCAAATATCAGATGCAGAGATCATGAATATCCTGACGGAGATTTGGTTCAGGTGGTTGTTAATGACGAAATATTTATTCCAAGACTTTTATTAACTGCCAATTATAAATCCTTTGATATTCCGTTGAAGGAAGGCATCAATACTGTTGTGTTTATTGCTTTAAATCAAGGTGAATCGGGTCCCAATACAGCTGAATTTTTAGTGTATGATGACAATGAAGTTTTAGTATCTTCTAAACGCTGGAATTTACTCACTGGAGTTAAGGCTAAAATACTTGTCATTAAAAGTAACGACTTTCCGCAACTCAAACAGAATGAGGAAGAAGCAAAAGAAACATCAAAAGATAAAGAAAATTAAAGATTTTCTAAATCTCTTGCCAGACTATTAAACAGCTTCGCTTTAGCTTTTAAATACTTATTTTGTAATTCGATAGCTTTGAGTTGTGAGTCGATTAAATTTTTTTCACGAGAATTGATTAAAAACAATGAACTTTCTCCAAAACTGAATTTACGTTCTTCCGCATTAAGCATTGTAGTGTAATCTTCTACGATGTCATCAATTAAAGCATTTTGGGTTTCAAAAGATTCTAATTCTCTATAAATGGCTAAGACTTTGTTTTGAATGTTGATACGTTCGTTATTGATATCAAATTCTAAATCCTGAAGTTTGAATTTAGCGAGTTTTAAGTCACCACGTTCTTTTCTTAAGAACAACGGAAACACAACATTAAAACCACCTTTATAGGTATTGTTGTTAAACGATCGTGCGATGTCTGGATCTTCAGTTAAAAAGTTATACTGAACATCTATGATTGGTAATAATTTATTTGCTTTCAATCGTTTTTCTATCTGTAAACCTTCGTATTTTAAATTTAAAGATCTGAGTTTCGGATGATTTTCCAGTACGAAATCGGTTAAAGGTAAACCTTCAATTTCTAAGACGCTGTCAACAGTACTTTCGATATTCAAATCGGGAATGACATTGTCTTGTATTTCAACAGGAATGTTATCATTCAGCCATAAAAACGTCGACAAATCCAAGGCAGCTTTCATAAGCTTTACTTTAGATTGTTCCAAACCAAGTGCTCTGTTTTTTACAGTTATATTGGCTTCGGTTACATCAATTTGTGCTTTGTCTCCAGCTTCAACACTTCGTTCGACTCCTTTAGCTCTTATGGTTGCATTAGTTAAGAAACGCTCATAGGTTTTAACTTCAATATAGGCTTGCAACCAGTTAAAATAAGCGATTGACGCATCATATAAGATTTGATTGACGATCAGTTCACGGTCTGCAAGCGTTTGTTCTCTGAAGAACTTTGCTTTTTTAACATCAGCCATTCTTTGATTAATCCATAAGCCTTGTCCAAGTGAAGCTGAAATTCCTGCACTATATAAGCCGTCTTCTGGTAAAAAAGCTTCTGGATTTAAAAACACGCCTTCATTTTGTTCAAAGTTAGCTTTGAGTTCAATGCCATACCAGGTTGGTATTTTAAACGTAGCGTTAAGTTGATCGTAATATTCTGTGTTTTTAAAGGTTTTTCGGCTGTGATCAACTTCAACTTTAGGATCAAATCCACCTCGTGCTTTCATCAAATTGGCTTGTCCGATTTGTATGGTTAATTCCGCTTGTTTAGCAACAGGATGAAATTTTTTCACGTATCCTAAGTATTCACTGAAACTAAGTACAAGACTATCTTGCATTTGAGATTGTTCCTGCGAAAACACACACGATGATATGAGAATGAATACGATGCTAATATACTTATTCATGATTGGTTTATTTAGTGACAGATTTTGAAGAGTTACTGACTTCTGGCTGGTAATAATTAGGAGGGAAGCCGTTAAGTTTTCGCCATAATTCAAACCAGATTGGCACATCTTCAAGTAAGGCAATGGTCAATGCACCAGAACCAACTCGTATCGCTTCAGGCCAGTTTTGATCATTTTCATCTGGTGCTAAAAGCACTCTAAATTTGCCATTCGGGCTAATGAAATTTTCAATGGCTACGACTTTTGCTCCGTAGGTTCCGTAAGATATATTAGGCCATCCGCTAAAAACGATTGCTGGCCAACCATCAAACTGAACTCTAACTTCTTCACCAATGTGGATCAATGGTAAATCAATTGGATTTACAAACATTTCTACTGCTAAATCATAATTAGCAGGCATGATTCCAACAAGTTGTTCGCCTTCTTTAAAGGTTTCTCCAATTCCACCTTTAATGGCTTTATTAATAAATCCATCCTGAGGTGCTTTGATATAATAAAGATCATTACGGATTTCGTAATTTGTAAAATCACTTTCCAGTTTAGTCACTTGAGCTTCAGCATCAAATTGATTGGATTGCGCTGTAAATTTATCGCTTTCGGCTTTCGATATTTTATCGACATACTCCGCCTGAACACGGTTAATCTCTACCATAGCATTGATGACTTCATTTTGAGAAGCTAAATACTTGTTTTCCTGTGAAATCAATTTGGCCTGCTTTTCCTGAAATTTTGAACGTTTTTCCTCTAATTCAGTTAATGATTTTAAGCCTTCATCATACAAACTTTGAATTGCTCCAATCTGACGTTCGGCAATTTTTAAATCAATCTTTGTAGCTTCAAAATCGATACTATCGCTTTTCACTTTTAGCTTGGCTTGCAATAATTTATTTTGAGCTTGCTGTAACTTTAATTTACGCTCATTTTGTAAGGCTCCGATTTGATTGTTCAAAGAATTTACCTTTGAGCCATATGAGTTTACTGAAGCTTCTTTCGCTTTAATTTGCTGTCCGGTTCTATTCACCAGATTTGGATCGAAATATTCATTCTTTATTTCAGAAATAAATAATATAGTATCGCCTTTTTTTACGTGATCACCTTCCTTAACATACCATTTTTCAATACGTCCTGGAATAGGCGACTGAATGGTTTGTGGTCGCTGATCTGGCGTTAAAGTGGTGACATTACCACGACTATTGATGTTTTGTGTCCATGGTAAAAACATAATAACTATTCCAGTAATTGCAAAAGCCAGTAAAAACCGATTAAAGTGTTTATAATGCCTTCTGTGAAATACTTTTTGAACAGATGTATAAGACGATAAGTCTACTTTTTTGTTCAGTTTATTGTGTGAAATATTAAGCATGTGTTTATCTGTTTAATATTAATTTACCATCTTCTAAATTGACAAGCCTTGTACAATTAGCTTTCCAGTCCATATTATAACTAACTACCACCAAAGACCAAGGATTGTTTTTATCTGTTAAAAACTCCATAATGGCTTTAGATTCTTGTTTGTTAAATTGATCTAATGGATCTTTAAGTAGTAATAATTTTGGTCTTTTAAGAATACTTCTGGCCAAAACAATTTTTTTAGAAACTGTTCTGGACAATCGTTGTCCTTCAGGATATAAAATAGTGCGCAATCCGTCTGGTTGAGATTTTACGAAATCGACCAATAGTGTTTTTTCCAAAACATGTTTGATTTCATCATCTGTTATAGACTGGTCTCCAAAGGTTAGATTCTCCCGAATGGTTCCTTCAAAAGGTGATTCTTCAGGAAGTGACTGACCTACAAGTGCTCTATAATCATTTAATTTTATACCACTTAACGAAATATCATTAATATAAACATGACCTTTGGATGGCATAATTATTCCAGCTATTAACTTTAACAGGCTAGACTTTCCAGAGCCATGAGAGCCATAAATTAGAATCCTATCCTTTGGTTCTATCGTTAAGGAAATATCTTCGAGAATTGCATTGTTTCTATCAGGAACAAAATAACTTACTTTATCAAGTTCAACTTTAATAGATTTATCATCAGAGCAAACAATATCACCATCTTGAGATTCCAGTTCTTTGTCAACAACTTGTCCGAGTTTTTCCATTGATGTTAAAACATCATAAAAGGGCTCTAAACCAAGAATTAGTTTTTCGACCGAACTTATGACCAATAAGATGATAATTTCTGCTGCAACGAACTGTCCGATATTCATTTGCTGATTCAGCACTAAAAATCCACCAATAACTAATAATCCAGCAGTAACGAGTATTTTAAACCCAATTAATTTCATGAACTGTTGAATTAGGACTTTAAAATGGCCTTCTCTCGCATCCAGATATTCTGAAACCAATTGGTCGTTTTTGTTTAAGGCAAGACTTGTTCTTCCTGAAAGTTTAAAACTTAGGATAGAACGTGCGACTTCCTGAAGCCAGTGTGCAACCTTATACTTTTGTTTAGACTCATCTAAACTTGTGTCTAAACCTCTTTGAGCTGAAAATTTGAATACTATATAGATTAATAGTATAAGTAAGATTCCGTAGATGATAAAAAACGGATGATAAAAAGACAGCAGTAATAATCCGAAAATAATTTGAAGAATTGCAGCAGGAAAATCGACTAGAATTTTAGACAAACCCTTTTGAACGGTGAGTGTATCAAAAAACCGATTGGCTAATTCTGGTGGATAATAATGTCTTAATTCACTCATTTTTATCTTAGGAAAACGGTATGCAAATTCAAACGAAGAACGCGTAAATATTTTTTGCTGAACATTCTCAATGATTCGCATTTGCATGAGTTGAAGAATGCCGCCAAAGGCAACTCCTAATGTTACCAGTATTACAAGTACAATCCAGGAACTGCTTATTTGAGCACCTTGAATTAGGTTGATGATTGCCTGAATTCCCAATGGAAGTGAAAGGTTGACAACTCCAGCAAAGATGGCATAATAAAAGACTTGCTTAATGTCTTTACGATCTAATTTTAATAATCCAATTAAGCGTTGCCAAGATGTAAGTATGTTTTTTGTCATTTTTTTGCGTCTAAAGCATTAAAAACTAAATGGTTGAAATAATCTGAAGGCTGAACCGTCTGATTACAATCTGTAAGTGACTTAAAATGATCTATTAAAAAATGCTGATGCAGTGCACCTTCTAAAACAGTACTTGCCAGACTATGCGGAAATTTATAGTCTGCATTTACTTCAATCATCATATCGTGTAATCGTCGTATTAATCGCTTATAAATTGAAAAGTAACCGTCTTTATTTTCTTCATCAACCTCTTTCGTCAAATACGATTTTGAATACTCATTAATGACAACTCGACTTAATATAATTTCGTCAATATGTTCAAATGTAGAATCAGATTCAATTGTTCTTGTGAGAATATCTATGGCCTTTTTTAATTTTTCATTCGGGTTTGACAGATTCGTTGTAGAAAAAACGAGTTGATATTCTAACCAAGCCCAATACCATGATGTTAAATAGAGTAGAAGCTTGTGCTTACTATCAAAATAACGGTAGATAGAACTTTCATTAGAACCAATGATAACTCCTAATTTTTTGAAGGTAAAACTATCAAAACCAATTTCATCAATCAGCTTTATACTGTGTTCAATGATTCTCTTGCCAAGATCTGATGATTCAGGATCTTTTAAATAGATTTTATCATTGATATCAATTTTTAAATTTGAAAGTAAATATTTCATATTATAATTAATTACACGCAAATATAATAGCATTACTATTAATACGCATATGTTTAACTTTTGATTAACTATTTGTTATATTCCTATATATATCCAAATTTTAACATTATCTTTACCGTAACTGCTTTATTAAAAAGCATATTAACTAAAACCCTTTAAGATAAAGAATGGCAAAGTCGCAACAGACCTTCAACAAAAGTGAAAAAGAAAAAAAACGATTAAAAAAGCGTGAGGATAAACGCAAAAAGATGGAAGCTCGTAAACTCGAGAAAGAGCAAAATGGAGGTGAAAGCATTCCGTTTGCATATGTAGATCAATTTGGAAATCTAACAGATACACCACCTGATCCATCTGAAAAAATTAAAGTGAAGGCTAAAAATATTGTGATTGGTGTTCCGAAAAAAGAAGAAGGTGACGAAGAAGAATTTGATCCAATTAGAAAAGGAAAAGTATCATTTTTCGATAATTCTAAAGGTTTTGGATTTATATTCGATACCGAAGATCAGGAAAAATATTTCTGTCACGTTAGTGGTTTAATTGATGAGATTCAGGAAAACGACAAAGTTCAGTTTGAATTGGAAAAAGGACAACGAGGTATGAATGCTGTTCGTGTAAAATTGATATAATTAATTGATAACAATTTATAAGTTAATGAAAGCTAAAGATTCGTCTTTAGCTTTTTTTAGTATAAATCGTTTAACTCCTGAACTCCTCCCATTTGCAAGCCTTCTAAAGTAATTGTACCAACGCGAATACGAACCAATCGCAAGGTTGGAAATCCCACTTGAGCAGTCATTTTTCTAACTTGTCTAAACTTTCCTTCATTGATTGTAATTGAAATCCAGGAGGTTAATCCATGTCGTTCGTCACGGATTTTCTTTGCTCTTTCCGGAAAACATGGAGTAACATCCAGTTTAAACACCTGACATGGCTTCGTCAGGTAGGTTTCATTTTTATGACGAATCTGCACACCTTGTTCCAATTGTGAAATCGCTTCTTCAGTAATTACACCATCAACCTGCACATAGTACTCTTTGTCTGTCTTAGCACTTGTGATGTCGTAACTCACTTTTCCGTCTGTAGTTAATAATAGTAAGCCTTCCGAATCTTTATCCAAACGGCCGATAGCCATAATATGCTCTGGAAAATCGAAAAGCTCTCCTAGAAATCTTTTATTGATTTCATGCCTGGCATTGGTTTGAAACTGACTTAAATAACCGTAGGGTTTGAAAAGTTTGAAGTGACGATGTTTCATCTTAGAACTCGCCTTTTAAAATAGAATACACCAAATCTTTAGTCAGCTGTTTATCTTTAGCTTTAGAGCGAATGCTATCAAAAGACATTTTAAAATCACAGCCAGATTTATAGTCACTACAACCATAAGCTGTTTTTCCTCTGATGATGTCTCCTTTATTGCATTTCGGACAGAGAATACTATC
>JAAEZL010000316.1 GCA_018222875.1 Algicola sp. | reverse complement strand
TCTTTTGTTAAGTATGTAAATTATTCAAGTGGTCATGTTGAAGATTCCTTTTTTCAAGGGCAATTATTTTATAAATTAACAAGAAATGTCTGAAGAAATGAAACCTTTGGTGAGTGTAAGATTGATGGTGTATAACAACGAGCCATATATTCGAGAGGCTGTTGAAAGTATACTAATGCAAAAAACTGACTTTATGGTCGAGATTGTTGTTGGTGATGACTTTTCTACGGATAATACTTTGGAAATCATTAAATCTTATCAGAATACAAAAAATATATACTTCAAAATATTAAAAAGAGAAATAGGTGGAACCTATTGGGCAGATCGCAAAAAGCTAGGTAGACTTTATAATTTCAAAAATATCATTGATAACTGCGAAGGTAAATACATTGCGCTGTTGGATGGTGATGATTACTGGACAGACCCATTAAAATTGCAAAAACAAGTCGATTTTTTAAAAAATAATAGGGAATACAATGGTTGTTTTCATAATTCTTATAGTTTAAATAATGATGATAAAAAAAGTCTGACCAAATGGAGAAGTTACAATAGAGTAGAATATGTGGCTGAAGATACAATAACAACATTGTCTCTATTTCATACAAGTTCATATCTATTTCGAAACGATATTGAAATTCCGCAATGGTTCTACAAAATATTTAGTGGAGATATGGCATTATTAGCGATAATATCTAGCTATGGCAAGTTGTATTATTTTAATGAAGTAATGAGTGTATATAGGATTCATTGCAAAAATATAACATCCAATATGGATAAAATTCAGTATCATAAAAATCGTATTATACTAATGAAACAAATAAACGAGTTTTTTGATAAGAAATATTCCAAAAAGACCAAAGAAGTTGTTTCATTTCACAAACGAGAATTATCAGTAATCAAGATTTCACGGTTAAAAAAAACATTAAAAAAAATTTTTAAATAATAAGGGAATTGACAGATTTTACAGAGCTAAAGTTGGAAACACAAAATTTGGACGTCTATTATATTAGGCATTCCATTTTTAGTGCTATCAAAAAAGTTAGTGAGAAGTTTGAAGGAACGCTATTGGATGTAGGTTGCGGGAAAATGCCCTACAAAGACTATCTGATGACTAACTCTGACATTTCAGAATATATTGGTTTGGATATTGAAAATGCCATTGAGTATGATAGTCATATCAAGCCAGATTTCACTTGGGATGGTGTCACTATGCCTTTTGAGAAAAATAGTTATAATTGTGCCATGGCAACGGAAGTGCTTGAACATTGTCCAAAACCAGAACTGATTTTAAAAGAAATTAACCGCGTTTTAAAACCTGAAGGTATATTGTTTTTTACCGTTCCGTTTCTATGGAATTTACATGAGGTTCCTAATGATCAATACAGATATACACCTTTTGCACTAAAAAGACATTTGATAGCTTCTGGTTTTAAAGATGTTGAAATAAAAGCAACAGGTGGTTGGCATGCATCTATGGGTCAAATGCTCGGATTATGGGTGAGAAGAAGTCCAATGTCTCAACGAAAGAGAAAGCTATTATCACAGCTGTTAAAACCAGTCATTAGTTTTTTGATACGTCGAGATAATTCTGAAAATGTTAATTTTAAAGAAGGTCAAATGATTACAGGTTTGTATGGTTATGCAAAAAAATAATATGAAAATAGCCATTTTTTCGCCGAACAGAAATCCCTATTCAGAAACATTTATTCA
>JAAEZL010000315.1 GCA_018222875.1 Algicola sp. | reverse complement strand
TCTTCAAGTAACTCTTTATGAACATGACTGCCTTTACCAATGACTGAAAATATTTCCTTAATATCACCTTCTGCTAACTTGCTAACTTCAATCTGCCAATTCGGAAACGTACTTCGTTTAGGCCACAAATAATATACAAACACCCTAGCATTAAATAATTTTATTATATACGGGACTCGGTTTGATAAAAGTTGCGAACATCCATACAATACATTGAGATCTTTTTCACCATCATCCAATTCAATGAATTGCTTTGGTTTGTTGTTTATGGATTCATAGTAACTTTCAATTCTGGCTCTATTTATATCAACACCAAAGTTTACCAACTGCTGTATTGATGAAATTAAAATATCGATATCTTTGATATCTAAAGTGTCCTTTTCTATAGCTGAATTTATGAATGGGGACCACTTATCAACCCAAATTGTATATGTTGAATCTTCAGACTTTTTCATTTTCAGCATCAATGAAATAAATTTATCAGTTCCTTCCTCATCTATTAAATCTAATAAAATTTTATCATAAGCGTAAATATTCTGTTTAACTACAAATGGCTCTATATCTCCGCTATTTAATGCTCGGCTCAATGGGGTTTTAAGTATCTCACTTTCAGCAATATTATAACTCGATAAATAATGTATTGAGACGAACTCTTTCGACCAAACTTCAAAGTTAACAGTACGCTCAATAATTGCTTTACTTTCTTTTAATTTATCTTTGACATCACTATTTTTGGATTCTGAAGACAATACTTCAATCGAAGATAAGCTATAGTTTTGAACTGATAACTGATAATAAAATGCGGTTATAGTATGAATAGGCTCGTTATGTGTTGATAGAAGGCTCACAATTGAATTGATCAGCTTTTTCATAAAACGAGGAGTTACTGGGGTATTGTTAGAATATGTCCATAAATCGATTAATGATAAAATACCTTTTAATTCTTCGCCTGCAACAGAGATTCCTGTTTCTGCAATCATTTTGGAACAACTCATTTTCCAATCCGCGGAAAGTATTGGAGCAACCCTAAATGATATTGGAATTCTTTTTGAAATAAACTCCATTCCTTCTGCTTCATCAGAGGATAATGAAGATGCAACATGTTTAATTGAATAAGGAATTAGTAGTTGAATTTTAGTTTGCGCTATAGAAGTAAATACTTCGATGTCACTCCACACTTCCCTTAACTTTTCTTTTGTTACACGATCCAAATTATCTAGCACTAAAATAAATCTTTTATGTTCAGGAATCTCAAAAACGAAAGACTCTAAAGCTTCCTGCAATTCATAAGCACCGACCTCTTTATTGATTTCAATAGTTTCTGAAATTGTGTCTTTACTATTTCGTTTGAAAATATCGCCTGTTGTAGGTGGGGTACCAAAGAAATAAAGTATCTTTCTTCTTTTTTGTGCACACCTAACAATATGATAAGGGAACCAAGCTAGAAAAATTGAAATTATAGATAAGCCGCTAACATCAAAATTATTACTAGCAACATCAAATCCATCTGTAGCGCATTGACAGACATAAAGGATAAAATTACCTATACCAGATAAAGCATCAGGTAAAAGTCTCACCCCAGCCAGCAAAGCGATCGTAAACCAAATTATCCAGATATTGACATTACTTTTAATATTAGATGTATACTCAAAGTGATTACCTAATGCTACATTTTTAGCTTTTTCAATCTTTGCTTTACCATCAGTTGATGTAA
>JAAEZL010000314.1:427-1714 GCA_018222875.1 Algicola sp. | reverse complement strand
TGCGTTTTTAAGCAAGGATGAGCCTTTTTTGGCGAAAATTCCGTTTGGAAAAAAAAACGCAAGACTGAACTTAACGAATTGTTTCTTGAGTAAATATACTAAAGTTATTTGTAATTATTTTTCCGATGGAATAGAGAAGTAGCAATGAAGCTTATACGTTGTTGGCAAATCGTTAATACTCTATATTAATCACATTCCAACCAGAACTATCTTTTTCTTTAGTGACAAGAGCTTGAATCTTTTTGTACTCATTTTTTCCTTTCAAAATCACATTCAATTTTGCTCTACCAAATGTTCCGCTCGAGTTTTTTTTGTATCCATAAGAACCTCTTGGAATAACACTTATTTCGTTTATTTCTCCAATTTGATTTACTAATTTTTCATTTACAGAAATTTCTTTTTCCAATTGTTCAAATGGTTTAGAGGATTTCAAGCTAAAAAGAAAAATATATTTGAATATTATTGGAACAATTAGGACTAAAACTAATATTTTGAAAATGTTTGATATAAGTGTGTTCTGAGTATTATTGGAAATATTATACGCTAAAGACGACAATGCAAGTAAAAAAAATGTCCAACATATAAATCCACTTTCCCAGAAAAAGTAAATAGGAAAATACTCGGCTAGAAATGAGTAAATCCATAGAATTAGCCATGTTGCTATTAGGAATATTGTTACTTTATTGAAGTATTTCATTTAATGTTTGCCAACGAGTTTGTGTATGATTTGTTGCGGAATTCAGCCAAGCGCTTTTGCGTTTGGATGAGCCGTTTACGGCGAAAATTCCGTTGGAGAAAAAGCGCGACAGCTAAGCGATCGCGATTTTTCAGTTATTTTATTGAGATTAATAGTAAGAAAAATTCTTCCTCTTAACCAACAGTAGCAATGAATTATACACGGTGTTGTAACCTGTTATGGTTTATAATTTATCAGTGCTCTTCGTAAATTCTCATCTTCACGTGGATCTAGAGAACAAGATTTTCCTAAATGAAAATTTAACTCTAATTTGGATGAATTCGGTATAATCATACTGTAAACTCTATCAGGTCCTTGTGAGGAAATTATATTCCAAAATTTTGCTCCGAAAAAGATTTCGTCATTAACTTTAATTACGAAAGGTTTTCCTCGAACAGGAACGTTTAATTCGCTTACTTTTTTTAATCCGCTTTCTGTAAGATAAATAGTTTTTTCATTCCAATTGTAATATCTAATATCCGAATGAGATAGGAAAGGTAGCCTTTGAATTTTACAGCTTTTTAAATTAATATAATCTCGGCAATAAATAA